>VGCB01000020.1 GCA_016870235.1 Actinomycetota bacterium
CGCGAGGCCGCGAGCGGACGGGCAGCGGCCCTAGAGCCCGAGCCCGTCCTGCCGGTCGCGCCGGCCCCGGGCCCGATCCCCGCGCGAGGCGAGGGCGAGGACCTCCTCCTCAGCGCCGTCGCCGCGGCGATGGCGCTCGTGAAGGCGATCCGGATGCACGGTCATCTCGCCGCCCGCCTCGACCCGCTCGGGTCCGAGCCGCCGGGAGATCCGGCGCTCGACGAGACGCGGCTCGTCCCGCCCCTGACGCCGGAGCTGCAGGCGCGCATCCCGTCCCGTCTCCTGCGGCTCTCGGTGCCCGGCGAGACGCTGCTCGAGTCGCTCCCGCACCTCCGCGACACCTACTGCGGCTCCATCGCGTACGAGATCGAGCACATCTCCGACCACGCCGAGCGCGTGTGGCTGCGCCAGGCGATCGAGTCCGGCAGGTTCCGGCGGACGCTGTCCGACGAAGAGCGGCTCGCGCTCCTCCGCCGGCTCGGACAGGCGGAGCGGTTCGAGCAGTACCTGCGGAGGTCGTTCCTCGGGCAGAAGCAGTTCTCGCTCGAGGGCCTCGAGGCGCTGATCCCGATGCTGGACGAGGCAATCGAGCTCGCGGCCGCCGGCGGCGCGCATCAGGTCGTGCTCGGCATGGCGCACCGCGGCCGCCTCAACGCGCTCGTCCACACGGTCGGTCGGCCGTACGAGTCGATTCTCCGGGAGTTCGAGGGAGAGCGGGCGCTGCACGCGCTCGTCGTCGACCCGGAAGGCGGCTCCGGCGACGTCAAGTACCACCTGCCCGCCACCGGCACGCGTCAGACGCGATCGGGCGAGATCGAGGTCGCGATCGCGCCCAACCCGAGTCACCTCGAGGCCGTCGACCCGGTTGTCGAGGGTCGCGCACGGGCCGAGCAGACCGACCGGTCGGGCCCGATCGCCTACCACGACCCGGCGGTCGCGCTCCCCGTGCTCATCCACGGCGACGCCTCGTTCGCGGGCCAGGGCGTGGTCGCCGAGACGCTCAACCTCCAGAGCCTCGAGGGGTACTCGACCGGCGGCACCCTCCACGTGATCACGAACAACCAGATCGGCTTCACGACCGACCCCGTCGAGAGCCGGTCGACCCGGTACTCGAGCGACCTCGCGAAGGGGTTCGACATCCCGATCGTCCACGTGAACGCCGACGATCCCGAGGCGGCGCTGAGCGCTGTCCGTCTTGCGCTCGCGTACCGTGCGGAGTTCGGGCACGACTTCGTCATCGACCTCGTCGGCTACCGCCGGTTCGGGCACAACGAGCAGGACGAGGCCGCCTACACGCAGCCGCTGATGGTCGAGCAGATCCAGTCGCAGCCGACCGTGTACGAGCGGTACGCGCAGGATCTTGTCGAGCGCGGTCTCCTCGACGCGGTCGCGGCGGAGGAGGTCGGTGCCGCCGTTACGCGCGAGCTGCAGGAGGCGCACGAGCGTCTTCGCGCCTCGTTCGGCGAGGCGGCGGCACTGCCGGCGCCGGTGCGCGAGCCCGTCGCGATCCCGGAGACCGGGGAGGCAGTCCACACGAGCGTCCCGGCCGAGCGTCTCCTCGCCCTCAACGCGCAGCTGCTCGACGTCCCGGACGGCTTCGCCGTCAACCCGAAGCTCGCACGCCAGCTCGAGCGACGGCGTGAGGCCGTCTACGACGCGATCGACTGGGGGCATGCGGAGGCGCTCGCCTACGCGAGCTTGCTCGAGGACGGGATCTCGGTGCGGCTGACGGGGCAGGACAGCGAGCGTGGGACGTTCGCGCATCGCCACCTCGTCCTCCACGATCCCTCGAGCGGTGAGACCCACGCTCCGATCCAGCACCTTCCGGGCGCCAACGCCGCGTTCGAGGTTCACAACTCGCCTCTCTCCGAGTACGCCGCGCTCGGGTTCGAGTACGGCTACTCGACGGCGGCGTCCGACGCCCTCGTCCTCTGGGAGGCGCAGTTCGGAGACTTCGTGAACGGGGCGCAGATCATCGTCGACCAGTTCATCGTCGCCGGTCGCTCGAAGTGGGGGCAGACCTCGCGGCTCACCCTTCTCCTGCCGCACGGGTACGAGGGCAACGGCCCAGAGCACTCGTCCGCGCGGCTCGAGCGGTTCCACCAGCTCGCCGCGCAGGGGAACATCCGGATCTGCAACTGCACGACCGCGGCCCAGATCTTCCATCTCCTCCGGCGCCAGGCGCTCGACGCGACGGCGCGGCCGCTCGTCGTGATGACGCCGAAGGGGCTGTTGCGGCTGAAGGCCGCCGCCTCGACGCTCGCAGAGCTGAGCGAGGGACAGTTCCGACCCGTGATCGACGATCCGACGGTCGACCGCATGCGCGTCCACCGGCTCGCGCTCTGTTCCGGGAAGCTGTACTACGACATCCTGGGCCACGCCGCCCGCGAGGGCGCCCACGACGTCGCCGTCGCCCGGATCGAGCAGCTTTACCCGTTCCCGGTCCATCACGTCGCCGACCTCGTCGGCCGCTACCCGGCCCTGCGGGAGATCGTGTGGGTGCAGGAGGAGCCGCAGAACATGGGCCCGTGGCGGACGCTGCGCCACCGTCTCGAGGACGCGGCGAGGACGGCCGCCCCGAACGTGCCCGTCAGCTACGTCGGTCGACCGTGGCGGGCGAGCCCGAGCGAGGGCTACCCGACGGCGCACCAGCGCGAGCAGGAGCGCATCGTCCGCGAGGCGCTCGAGCCGGCGCCCTGATCCGCCGCGACGTCGCTCAGCGGCGGGTGGTGCGCTTCACCTTCGACGCCGCGCGCACCATCGAGGGCCCGTGCCGGCGGGCCTGCGCGGCGACCGCGGGGCCGTGCTTCTTCGCGAGCTCGAGCATCTGCTTTCGCTGAGCCGGCGGCAGCTTCGACCACATCTTGTAGAGCGCGAAGGCGACGGCGATCGGGCTCTTCGGTACCGGAGGCATGGTGGAATCCAAGCACACCGGCCTGCTGGAGCGCGTCGTCCCGTCGTGGGGGATCCGGCGGCACGGCTGCGGGCGTTGCGATCCTTCTTCCCGGCCCAGTAGACTAGGCCAGCACCACGGAAGGGGCACCACGCACCACAGATCCTGTCGGCGAACTTGGAAGGCTCATGACTGTCGAAACGGACACTGCATTCTCACAGGCGATTCAAGACCACCTGAACCTCAAGCAGCGCAACGCGGGTCTCGAGGGCGACATGCCCATCCAGCGATACGCGACCGACGACCCGTTCGAGAACCATCCACTGTTCAAGTCCGAAGAGCAGGCCCGCCTCGAGGAGACGCTCGAGGGCGTCCGTGCCCCCGAGGTCGACACGCACGCGGCGCTTCCGTGGCCCGGTGAGGGCAATGCCGAAGGGGCGGCGCTCGAAGAGGAGCTCTGGGGTCGCTCGCGCGACTTCGACTGGGGCGACTGACCGTCGTCGACTCGGCCGGTCAGCCCGCGTGCTGACCGGCGCCACGCGCCACTCGCGGTCGTGCATGCTCACTGCGCCTCGTTGCAGGCGCGGGCCCTGCCGCGACCAGCAGCGGACCCTCTCAGGCGCCGCGGACGAGCGGGATCTTCCCGGGCAGGCGGCCCGGCAGCACGCGGCCGGCCTCGACGCCGAGCCGGTCCTCGAGCAGCGTCGCGGAGACGGCCCGAAACTCGGTCGTGACACGGAGGTTCTCGCGCGGGTCGAGCTTGCGGAGACCGGGGAACTCCGACCGCACCCCGCCGTTCGCACGGTTGCCGACGAGAAGGACGAGCCCCCCGGCGCCGTGATCGGTGCCGTTCGAGTCGTTGTCCTCCGGGCGCCTGCCGAACTCGCTCCACACGAGCGTCAGCACACGGTCGGCGAGCCCGCGCTTGTCGAGGTCGGCCTGCCAGGCGACGAGGGCGCGGTCGAGCTCACGCAGGATCGTGACGTAGCGCTTCGGCTGGTCCTCGTGGGTGTCGAAGCCACCGTCGTGGGCGACGGCGGCGATGCGCGTGCCGAGCCCCGCCGACAGCATCCGGGCGAGCGAGCGCAGGCCGTTGCCGAGGAACGTGTCCGGGTACGCGACAGGCGGCGCCGGCGGCTTGCGCTCGGCGAGCGGGGCGATCCGATCGCGCACCCAACGGGGCGGCGAGTCGATCGTCCGGGAGCGGCTGTGGGAGGAGGAGTACCCGGTGCGGATGCTGGCGGCCCCGTTCGAGAAGGACGGCGAGCCTGGCGGCGCCGTCGTCGCGTTCGCCGACGAGACCCAGCTGCTTTCGACGGAGAGCCGGCTCCGGCTCTGGGTGCTGCTCGGCTGCCTCGGACTGCTGGCGCTGTCGTCGGCGGCCGGTTACGTGCTTGCGGGCCGGAGCCTCGGCTCCGCGGCGGTGGCATTCCAGCAGCAGGAGCAGTTCCTCGCCGATGCCGCCCACGAGATCCGGACGCCGATCGCCGCCATCCGCGCGCTCGCCGAGGGCGCTGCTGCGGGCGACCAGTCGGCGGACGAGGCCATCGGTCGCATGAGCGAGATCGCCACGCACGCGAGCTCGACGGTCGACGACCTCCTCTTCCTCGCGCGTGCGGACGCGGGCAAGGACGAGATGCGCCGCGAGCCGTTGCGGCTCGACCTGCTCGTCGAGCAGGTGGCGGAGGGCGTCGTCGGCGTCGAGCTCGATCTCGACCCAGTTGTCGTCGACGGCGATCACTCGCTGCTCCGGCGGGCGATCGGGAACCTCGTCGACAACGTCGTGCGCCACGGGCGCGCGCTCGACCCGGGGGTGCCGATCCGGATCGCGGTCGACGCGGGCCGGGTCGTCGTCGAGGACGCCGGTCCCGGCGTAAGCCGGGCCTGGCGGACGAGGCGATCGAGCGGTTCCGCTCGGGCCGCCGGGGCGGCGGGACGGGGCTGGGGCTTCCGCTCGTCCGCACGGTTGCGCGCGCCCACGGCGGTGATGTCTCCCTCGCGCCCCGGCCGGGCGGCGGCACCCGCGCCACGGTCGTCCTCCCAGGCGCTCGCGCGATCGGCGCCCGAGAACGAGCCGTCCAGGCTCACACCCTCTGACAGCCTGCGCAGCCGTCTGGCTGAAGCCAGACCGGGAGCGAGCCCGTAGCGCGCGTCGCTTCGGCCAGACGCGAAGGGCAGGTGCATGACTCGAATGCCGGAGGGGTTCCCAAGGGGAACCTCGTTCCCCTGGCTTCAGGATCCGGGTGTGCGCGCGTCTGCTACGTCGGTCCCCCACTCAGCAGACGCGCGCACACCCGGCGATGAACGCTGCGCGTCTGCTACGTCGGTCCCTCACTCAGCAGACGCGCGCACACCCGGCGATGAACGCTGCGCGTCTGCTACGTCGATCCCTCACTCTGCAGACGCGCGCGACCCCGGCGATGAACGCTGCGCGTCGACCGGCGGCGCGCCGCGGTGCGGGAAGTCGTGCAGGTGCTCGGGCCGGTGCCAGTCGACCCGGATGCGGGTCAGCTCCATCTGGGAGATCCGCCACTGCCCGTCACCCTTGCGGTACTCCTCCAGGTAGTGCCCGTAGCCAGTGAAGGCGTCGCGCCGGCCGTCGTGGCGCCAGATCCGGTCGACGAAGTCGAACATCGCCCAGACGCCACGGGCGTGCGTCTCGTCGACGAGCTCGATCTCGGGCATGTGGCCGTGGTGGACGGTGACGACCTCCGCGCGCGTGTGGTGCTCGATCACGCGGTCGACGATCGCCTCGCGTCCGTCCATCCAGTCGGTGCCCGGCAGCTTCGTCCGGACGTCGTCGGTGAAGACCGAGCGGAAGAGATCCCAGTCCTCGGCATCGACGCCACGGAAGTAGCGGGCCTTCAGCTGCTCGATCTGCGCGATCTCCCAGAGGGTGGCTGCGGGGTCGGTCATCGTGTGCTCCTCTCCGGCGGGAACCGTCGTCGGTACTCCTCGGCAACCGCGGCGATCGTGTCCGCCGATGTCGTCGGGTCGCTGCGGTCGAGGCTCTGGGCATAGAGGACGGGGAGCGTGACGCCGAGCTGGCGCACTTCCTCCAGGCGGTCGACGACGAGCCCCGCATCGCCGATCGGCGCCAGGCGGTGGACGGCCTCGTCGGGGACGAGCGCGAGCGCCTCCGCCCGCTTGCCCGCCTCCCAGAGCGCGGTCGCGTGGTCGATCGCCGGGAACGAGCCGACGAAGGCGGCGCGGTGCGTCGGGCGGATCGCATACTCGAGGACGAGGCGGCGGAAGCGCTCGATCGCGTCGGCGACCCGCGGGCCCGCGTAGGCCTGCACGTAGAGGCCGATCTCGACGGTCTCCGGGTCACGGCCCGCGCGCGCCGCGCCCTCGTGGACGAGCGCGACGCGCTCGGCGAGCTCGTCGAGCGGCGCCCACGCGAGCAGCACGCCGTCCGCGAGCTCTCCCGCGAGCCGTGTCATCTGCGGGTTGAACGGGCCGACGATCACCGGCAGCGGCTCGGGGCTCGGGAGATGAAGCCGGTAGGGGGCGACGTTGACCCGCTCCCCGTGGAAGAGCACGCGATTGCCGCGCACGATTTGGCGGAGGACCTCGATCGTCTCGCGCATCGTCTCGAGCGGCGCCTCGAGCCGGCGTCCGTTCCAGCCCTCGACGATCATATGGCTTCCCGTGCCGATGCCCATCGCGATCCGCCCCGGCGCGAGCGAGGCCAGGCTCGCGAAGCCCATGCCGGTGAGGACGGCGCCTCGGGTGTAGATGGATACGACCCCCGGTGAGAGCCGGATCCGGCGCGTCGCCTGCGCGATCGCACCGAGCGTGACCATCGCCTCACCGCCCGCGATCTCCCCGAAGAAGACGGTGTGGTACCCCTCGTTCTCTGCGAGCACCGCGAGCTCGACGTACGACGGCACGGCCATCTCGTCCTGCACGGGCAGGGAGACACCAACCGGAAGCGGGAGGATCTCCATCAGGCGACCCTACCGGGTCAGCCGAGCTCGACCATGACGTCGCCCTCGGTGACGACGTCGTCCGGCCGGACGAGCACCTTCTTCACCGTCCCCGCGTGCTCGGACTCGACGGGGATCTCGAGCTTCATCGACTCGAGGATCGCGACCATCTGGTCGACCTCGATCGCGTCCCCCTCGCCCACGAGGACCTTCCACACGTTGCCGGTGATGGGGGCCCGGATCTCGCTCATCCACGGAGGACTCTAATCCGGTGAGATCGACCGCGTCCGGAGAATGCGCGCAGGTGCGGGGTCGACCGCTGCCCTCCTTCGGCCGCCGGTCCACGTCTCGGCCGGCCGCACGCAGCGCGGCCCCCATGGGGGCGCGGAGGCCCCTTCCGGAACGATCGCAGCGAAACCGTTGCAGGGGGGTTGCGGATCTGCACCGGAAGTGCGACGGCGGCCTGCGTCGCGGTGCGAGCATGCCCGCACCGGCGGGCAGAATCGGCGGCGCGACCGGAGGGCCGGCCGGACCCCGGTCACGGCTCAGCGCAGACCCACGGCGGGAGGTCGCGCATGGGCGCCCGAGCCCTGCGGGACCGGGCACCCGCGCGTGAGCCGCTCGATAGACTCAACTCAATCAAGCGTTCGTTTGAACTCCCGAGGAGGAGTCGCCGTGTTGAACTTCAGCTTCAGCGAGGAGGAAGAGGCCTTCCGCTCGACGATCCGCGAGTGGGTGGAGGCGAAGTGCCCCAAGGATGTGGCCCTCGAGCTGGAGCGGGAGGAGGACCACGACGGCACGCACTTCCCCCAGAAGCTCTGGGACGACATGGCCGAGGCGGGCTTCTTCGGGATCGGAATCGACGAGGAGTTCGGCGGCCAGGGCGGCAACTGCGTGATCCAGTGCATCTTCATGGAGGAGGTCGCGCGCTCGATCGCCGGAATCGCGTGGATCTGGGGGATCAACCAGTTCAACACGAAGTCGATCCAGAAGTTCGCCTCCGACGAGATCAAGTCGAACATGATCCCGCGGCTCACCGAGGGCAAGGTGAAGACGGCGATCGCCGTCACCGAGCCCGGCTGCGGCACCGACCTCCTCGGCGGGATGATCACGACGGCAACGCCCGATGGGGACGGCTGGAGGATCAACGGGGCCAAGATCTGGTCGACGATGGCGCACGTCTCCGACTATCTCCTGCTCCTCGCGACGAGCGACCCGAACGCCGAGAAGGCCTCGCGCGGGAAGACGCTCTTCCTCGTCGACGCGAAGCAGGAGGGCGTCGTCTCGCGGCCGATCCCGAAGCTCGGCATGCGCTGCGTCGGCTCCTGCGAGGTGCAGCTCGACAACGCCTACGTGCCCTCGACGCACGTGATCGGCGAGGTCAACAAGGGCTGGGGCCACATTCTCTCGACGCTCAACAACGAGCGCATTCTCGTCGCCGCCATGTGCACGGGCATCCTGCGCGGTGTCATCGAGGAGGCGATCAAGTACGCCAACGAGCGCGTCGCGTTCGGCAAGCGGATCTCCGAGTTCCAGGTGATCAACCACTGGATCGCCGACATGCAGATGCGCCTGATGCAGGCCGAGCTCGTCACGTACAAGTCGGCGTGGCTCTTCGACAACGACCTGCCGTGCGGCGTCGAGTCCTCGGCCGCGAAAGCGATCTGCTCGGAGTACGCAACCGACGCTGCCGACCGCGGGATCCAGATCCTGGGCGGCATGGGCTATTCGGCCGAGTACCAGATGCAGCGCTACTGGCGCGACGTCCGCCTCTACCAGATCGGCCCGGTCACGAACCAGATGGTGCGGAACATCGTCGCCGAGAGCGTCGGGCTACCGCGCGCGTTCTAGGCGTTTCCCGGGGCCGGCGACGCCGCCGGTCCCGGGAAACCGCTGCTCGTCCGATCAGGAGACGGAATCGCGGAAGGCGACGCCCTCACCGCCGATTGCCGCTGACTCCTCGATCGGAATGATCGGCGTGATCTCGAATCGCAACCACGGTCCCCAGGGGGCCGTCGTCCGGGCAAGCGTGGCCGCGCTGTCTGCCTCGACGATCGCGACTCCGCCTCCGCCGTCCGCGAAGCCGTAGAAGCCGAGGAACTCCGCCCCCGCCGGAGGGCTCCATTTCGCGAACACCGCAAGTGACCGGCGCGCGCCCTCCTCGCTCGCGTCGGTGAACTCCCACGTGATGTGGAAGAGCATGACGTCCCGCCTCCTTTCTTGGATGGGAAGACGACAGAATGTGACAAGTGTTACGAGGCTCGTGGACGCGTCGCCGACGACTCGGCGTTGCCCGCCACCCCCGCTCCTCGGCCCCGACGATCGCCTCGGCCGCCGCGACCCGTGCGCGATCGAACCGGGAGCCGGCACGGGGCTCCATCCTGAGGAGGCCCTGCGAGAGCGTCGAGAGCTTCGAGCCGCGGCCGGTCTTCGAGACCACCGCTTCGAGTCGCGCGCGTGCCCGGCGGAATCGATCGTTGCCTGGAGTGTCACGGCGGCCTCGAGCACCGTCTCGAGCAGCGCGATCGCGCTCTCGTCGATCCCTGAGGAGGCCCCGACGTAGGCCTCACCGGCCCGAAAGGCCTGCGCGGGCGTGGAGGTCGGAGATGCGCGCGACGTCACGGAGGTGGGCGACGGCCCGCGCGATGACGCCGTCGCCGTGCGCCGTCGTTCACGCGAGAGCTCGACCGAGCCGCGACGGGTCGAAGCGGCCGTCCATGGCGACGACCGCGTCGGCGGCGCGGCGCGATGCGGCCGGTGAGCGCGCCAGGAGCCGGTGGACGATCGCCTGCCACGTGCCGCCCTGGGAGCGCAGGGAACGAGCGTCGCGAGCCAGCGCGTCCCGAGAGGGTCCGTCGCGAACCAGGCCGGCGGATCCTGGTCGTCGGAGATCGTGAACACCCACCAGTAGCGTGGAACCGCGATCTCGCGTGCGAGCGTCCCGAACGGCTCGGGAAGCGCCGTCTCGGCGCGGATGACGAGTGACCTCCGTAGCCGGCCCTCGCCGCGCTCGTCGATCGAGCGCCCGAGCTCGTGGGTCGTGGCCGATCCGAACGTCGAGCGGGCTCGTGCGACCTGCTCGTGACGTTCGGGCGGCTGACGAGGCGTCGTAGGCAGCCGATGGTCGGCTCCGGAAGGGTCGCGGGATCGATCCATCCGCCTCGATGGGTCGGGGTCGAGAGAAGCGGCCGGCCGTCTCGATCGCCGAGCGCCTCGACCCGCCGGGCGAGAACGCCCAGTGCGGTCTCCGTCGCCGTGTGGCCTCCGTCGCCTCGACGACGAGCCGGACGATCCGGTCGGCCTCGCCCGCTGCGATCGCCGCGAGCATGGCGGACTCGAACTGCTCGACCGTCGTGCTCACGCGTGCGTGGCCCGTGCCGAAAGCACCTGCTCGAACGCGAGCACGTGCTTGCACGGGCCGCGGGCGCCGCGGTGCTTCGCGAACCACGGGCACGTGCACGTGGGGCCGGCGTCGCCGAGACGGACGAGGTAGGCGACGTCGCCGCTACGCACCGTCGCCGAGCGCCCGTCCGTGTCGAGCGCGACCGCTCCCTCCCCGACGAGCTGAAGGGCTCCGAGCAGCCGGGGGTGCATTCCTTCCAGCACCGCCCGATCGAACGGGAGCTCGCGGTGGAAGTAGGCGCTACGCCCGAGGTCGAAGCCCACGCGTCCCGCGGCCCCGAGGACCGCGAGCGCGGACTGCACGGCGCCCACCGCGAGGCCCGTGACCTTCGCCACGGCCTCGGGCTCGATCGCCGGCTCGCCGTGCAGGCTCTGGGCCACGGCCCCGACGGAGGCGTCGTCGGCGCCGGCGAGGTCGCCGAGGACGTTTCCCTCGCCGGAGAACCCGCGGAAGAGCTCGGGACTGACCACGAACGTGACGCGCGCGTCCTCGAGCGTCAGCTCCCAGGCGCTCGCCTCGGCGCTGCGCGCTCCCGAGGCCGGCGGGCCGTAGACGCGGAGCGAGCGCGCGAACGGCAGCAGCCGCTCGAGCAGCCGGAGGCGCTCGGGGCTCGCGACGCATACAGCTCGCGGATCCGGGCGCGAGGCGATCCGAAGCCCCTGGCCCGCGGGAGTCGCCCAGGCCGCGCCGCGGCCCTTACCACGCGGCAGGCTCTGCAGGAACCGCCGTGCCTCGACCCCGGAGAGCTCGTGGTAGGCGAGCATCCTCGCCGAGGCGAGCTGCACCTCGGCGAACCCCTTGAGCCACGAGTCGGGCAGCGGCACCTTCTTCTCGAGGGCGGAGCCCTGCAGGGTCGTGACGCTCACCTCGTCGTGTCCGACGTTGACGAGCATCCCGTCGGCGTCGCGCACGCCTGCCAGCGCCGCCCGCATCGGCGGGTTGAAGTCCACGTTCGTCGTCCCCCACTCGGAGAACGCTCCTGCCAGAGCGCCCGGCTCGAGGTCGAGACGGGCGTAGACGCCGCGGCACGCCGAGAACGACTCGAAGCGCAGGCGGTCGACGTTGCTCGTCACGACCGGGTCGGCGGCGAGGATCGCGGCGACGACCATGTTCGGTGGCGTGAAGAAGCGCGTGCGCGCGATCTCCGAGACGACGAGAAGCGCCTGCGCAGCCTGCCGGGGCCGGGCGAGGGCGCCGGTGAAGAAGTGCGGATTGCGCGAGCGGCCGCCCGAGGTCGCGAGGTTGAGAGCGCCGTCATCGCCGAGCGCGGACGGTGCCAGGTATGCATAGGCGTGCTCGGCGACGGTCATGAGATCATGATTCGGCTCTTCTCAGCCTCGCGCAACCCCCGTATGCTCGGTCGATGGGCGATGTCGGCGTCGACATCGAGGCACTCGTCGCGGCCGGCGACGCCGATGCGTGCATCGCGACGCTCCTCGCCGTCGACGCCGAGACGAGACGCCCACTCGCCTCCATCGCCCTCCGCCTGCTGGAAGCGGTCGAGCAGGAGTGGCTCTCGACCTTCGGCGGACAGGATCGGGACAGCCTCCGCCGTCGGCGCGGAGTCGCGAGCGCCGCAGCCCTGTGCTGCGGCGAGCGCGGAGACCTGAGGCGCAGGCGGGTCTGGCTCGGCGGCGAGCACGCGGCGCGTATCCTCGTTGCGAGGCGGCCCCCATGGCTCCAGGACTTCGTCGAGGAGCAGTTCCCGCCGGGCCAGCGGGGACCGTTCGAGTGGCTCGACCCGCTTGCGGCCGCGGGCGCCATCACCATCACTCCGGCGCTCGCGGCCGCGATCCCGGGCGCCTTGTTCTGGTTCGTGCGCGACGAGCACACCGTGGCGGGGACAATCCGGGATCGACCCTGGTTGCGCGACGCGGTCTGGCTGCTCTTCGAAGTCGAGGGCGGCGGCGAGTCGAGCCTTGCCGCCGCGGACAAGTACTCGGGGCCCGCGGGCAACTGGCAGTCGGCGCTCGTCGAGCTCGCCGCCGACGGCACGCTCGACCGGCGGCGACTGCTCGACGCGAGCCTCGACGCGCTCGACCGCGGCTTCGCGGAGTTCCGCGCCGGCTGGTTCCTCCGCTTCCACCAGGCGCTCGCGCCGACGCTCGAGGAGCGGGCGTCGCGCGCCGACCGCTACCTGCGCCTGCTCGCCTCGCCGCAGGGACCGACGCAGTCGTTCGCGCTCAATGCGGTCGAGGCGCTCGAGAAGGCAGGATGCGTCGACTCGGCCGAGCTCGTCGGCGGCCTCCGTCATCTCGTCGCC
>VGCB01000021.1 GCA_016870235.1 Actinomycetota bacterium
CCCGTGCTCCGGGCTGGCGCAGCGTCGCCGATCCGTGGGCGATCGACGGCGACCGGATCGACCTCGCCCCCGACGCGCGGAGGCTCGAGGTCTCGTCGATCTCGTACCCGGCGCGGTTCGCACTCGGCGCCGCAATCGACGTCGTCCTCGAGATGGGCGTCGAGCGGGCGCTCGAGCACGCGCTCGCGCTCGGCGCGAGCCTGGCCGAGCGTCTGCGGAGTCTCGGCGCCGAGGTGGCGACACCCGATGAGCCCGGCCGGCGAGCGGGCATCGTCTCCTGTCGCTTCCCCGGCCGGGAGCCCGCCGACGTCGTCGAGCGCCTCCGGGACGCCGGCGTCGTCGTGTCGGCGCGAGGGGGCTTCGTCCGCTGGTCGGCGCACGTCTACAACGACGGCGACGACGTCGCAGGTCGCAGGCGCCGCCGAGCGGCTGGCGGCGATCGTACGCTCGTAGTCCTCACTTCACGAAATGAAGTCGGTTCTTTTTCGGAAGTTGGTATCCGGATTGAAGTAATGCAATTCGATAATGATTCGTCCTCATTTGCCGATAGTGTTGAGAAGCCGTGGATCTCGTTACGAGGAATATCAGCGTCCCCTGCGTCGACGGCGTCGCGCGCCGGTACGTCGACCTCGACTACGCCGCGAGCACGCCTGCCCTCCAGGCCGTGGCGGACACGGTCGAGGAGTTCCTCCCCTGGTACGCGAGCGTCCACCGCGGACACGGCTACCGGTCGCTCGTCGCCATGGACTGGTTCGAGGAGGCTCGGCAGTCGGTTGCGCGCTTCGTCGACGCGCGTGACGACGACGTCGTCGTCTTCGTCGCGAACACGACGGACGCGACGAACCTCTTGAGCGCCGCCCTGACGCCGGGCTCGCGCATCCTCGGCTCGCCGGCCGAGCACCACGCGAACCTCCTGCCATGGCGGGTGCACCGGCTGGAGCTGCTGCCGTTCACGGACTCGCCGGCCGGGCTCGTCGAGGCGTGCCGCGAGGCGCTGACGGCCGGGCGCGGCGAGATCCGGCTCGTCGCCCTCTCGGGCGCGTCGAACGTGACCGGCGAGATCGCGCCGATCGTCGAGCTCGCCGCCGTCGCGCACGAGCACGGCGCCGAGCTCTTCGTCGACGCCGCCCAGCTGGCGCCGCATCGGCCCGTCTCCCTCGCCGGGTCGGGGGTCGACTACGTCGCGTTCTCGGGACACAAGCTGTACGCGCCGTACGGGTCGGGCGCGCTCGTCGGAAGGCGCGAGGGCCTTCGCGACGGCGAGCCGTTTCGGAAGGGCGGCGGCGCGGCGACGCGCGTCGGCCTCGACGGCGTGCAATGGGCCGAGCCGCCGGCGCGGTACGAGGCAGGGTCGCCGAACGTCGTCGGCGCGGTGGCGCTCGGAGCGGCCTGCCGCGCGCTCGGCGCCGCCTGGCCCGAGATCGTGACGCACGAGCGCGCGATCGCGCAACGGCTGCACGAGGGCCTCGACCGGATCGAGGGACTGCGCAGGCTGCGCCAGTGGCCTGTGTCCGAGGCGCTGGGAGTCGCCTCCTTCACCTTGCGGGGATACGAGGACGACCAGCTGGCGACGATCCTCGCGGCCGAGTGGGCGATCGGCGTCCGGCAGGGCCGCTTCTGCGCCCATCCGCTCGTCGAGCACCTGACAGGCGCCTCGAGCGGCCGCCGGACAGCGCGTGACCGGCCGGTCGGTGCCGTGCGGGCGAGCACGGGGCTCGGAACCCGGCCCGACGACGTCGACGCCCTCGTCGACGCGTTGCGCTCGGTGGTGGCCGAGGGGCCGCGCTGGCGCTACTCATTCGCCGAGTCGCCCGATCGCTGGTCGCCCGTCCCCGACCCGCGGCCGACGCCGTCGATCCGGCACGCTGCGTAGGCCGCCCGGCGGCCATCCTCCGCGCCCCGGCGGGCGCGACCAGGCGACCTGTTCTCGTTGCACGCAGCACTCCGTGACATGACATACTTCGACCTCGTCCGGAAGCCCGGCGGTGCCCCGGTCACCACTGCCGTCGGCACGCCGGTTTCGTCCCGAAGTCGAACGTCGTCTTGGAAGGAGATATGCCAATGCACGCCCCCATTGCGCGAGCCGGCCGCCGTCGCGTGAAGCTGGTCGCGACGGCCGCACTCGTCACGCTCGCTGCCTCGATCGCCGCCGCCACCGCTGGCGCCCGCACGACCGCCGGCAGCCTCGTCGTCAACGCGGCGACGCCGCCGAACAGCCTCGACACGGTGCAGATCTGCAGCCTGGACGACATCAGCCTGGTCGCACCGCTCTACGCGACGCTCGTCAAGCACGGTCGCAAGCCGGGCCGCGAGGACCAGTCGAAGTTCGTGCCGTACCTCGCGAAGAGCTGGACGATCACGAACGGCGCCAAGACGTACACGTTCGATCTCGTGCCCGGCGCCAAGTTCCCGAACGGAGACCCCCAGGACGCCGCAGCCGTCAAGTACACGTTCGAGCGGGCCCTCAAGAGCGGCGCGTGCGGCTCGTACTTCGCGACTGCCGGTCAGGGAGCGTCGCTGATCAAGTCGATCACGACGCCGAGCCCGACGCGTGTCGTCGTCCAGCTGTCGCGGCCGGAGGCGCTCTTCCTCCACTCGATGACGACCCCGGACATGGGCATCGTCAACCCGAAGGTCGTCGAGGCCAACGGCGGCCAGGAGGAGGGCAAGCCGAACCCGTGGATGGCGAAGAACTCCGCGGGCGGCGGGCCGTTCGTGCTGAAGTCGTACGACCCCGGCCGTCAGATCGTGTTCGAGGCCAACAAGACCTTCTTCGGCAAGCCGCCGAAGGTCGACCAGATCACGGTCAACTTCATCACCTCCGACCCGACGCTCCTGCTCCAGGCGCGCCAGGGCAAGGCCGACATCACCTTCGGCCTGACGAAGAAGAGCGTCGCCTCGCTGAAGGGGAACCCGGCGGTCGAGATCGTCTCCTCCCCGTCGGCCGCATGGCAGCTGATCTCGTTCCCGAACAAGGTCGCGCCGTTCGACAACCCGAAGCTCCGCGAGGCGCTCTCGTACGCCGTCCCCTACCAGGAGATCCTGAAGAACGTCGCCTACGGGTACGGGACGCTCTACTTCGGGCCGTACTCGCCCGCGATGCCCGCGTTCAACCCGGCGATCGCGAAGCCGCGCGTCTTCAACCTCGCGAAGGCCAAGCAGCTCCTCGCCGCCTCGGGCGTCCAGACGCCGATCACGCTCGATCTGCTGATCCGCGACGGCATCAACGACCAGGAGCAGATCGCCACGATCGTCCAGAACATCTGGAAGCAGCTCGGCGTCGAGGTCAACATCAAGAAGCTGGCGGCGGCCGAGTACACGGCGCAGCTCCCGCTCGAGACGAAGACGTTCTCGCTGATCCGCTTCGACGGCCCCGGGGTCGAGGACCCTGCCTGGCTCCTCGACTACGACCTGCGAGCGAAGTCAGCGTTCAACACGTCCAACTACGCGAACGCGACCGCGGAGAAGCTCCTGGACAAGGCGCACGTCACGGCGGACGACGCCGCCCGCCAGAAGCTCTGGGATCAGATCGCGCGGATCTGGATCAAGGACACGCCCCGCATCCCTCTGTACCAGGACAACTACACGGTCGTGCTCAAGAAGGGCGTGAAGGGCTACATCTACGGCAAGGTCGACTGGAACATGCAGGACTGGAGCAAGTAGAGGCGGGAGCCCCGATCGGCTCGCGTCGGGGCGGGTGGAGCGTCGGCTCCGCCCGCCCCGACCTCTCTTCGGCATGGGACGTGTCGCCACAGCTGGCCGGGTCGACCGGGGGCGGAGGGCCGCCTCCACAGCCGGCCGTGCCCTCGCCTTCGTCGCCCGTGACCCGGCGCTCGCCTTCGCCTCCGCGATCGTGGTCGTGCTGGTCGGGCTGGCGGTGGTGGGACGGCTCGCATGGCAGTACGACTCCCTGACCGTCGACGTCGAGAACGCGCTCGAGCCGCCGTCGTGGGATCACCCGATGGGCACCGACGGCAACGGCCGCGACGTCTTTGCCCGCTTCAACGAAGGCGCCGGGATCTCGCTGCTGGCCGGCGCCGTCGTCGTCGGCCTCGGCGCGATCGTCGGCGGCCTGATCGGCGTCGTGGCCGGGATCGGCCGCCGGCTCACCGACTCGGCGTGGATGCGCGTCCTCGACGCGATCCTCGCCTTCCCGCCGCTGATCCTGGCGATGGCGGTGACGGTCGGGCTCGGCGTCGGTGTGCGTAGCGCCGTGCTCGGGATTGCGCTCACGACCGTTCCCTACTACGCGCGGCTGCTCCGCACGGACATCCTGCGGATCCGGGCGCTCCCGCACGTCGAGGCTGCGGTGGCCCTCGGCGCCACGCGCACGCGGATCGTGCAGCGCCACATCCTGCCCCACGCCTCGTCGGCGATGCTGATCCAGTCGGCCGCGGTGTTCGGCTACGCCATCCTCACGCTCGCTGCTCTCGGCTTCGTCGGCCTGGGCGCGCAGATCCCGGAGCCGGAGTGGGGGTCGATGATCACCGACGGGCTCCAGTACGCGCTCACCGGCCAGTGGTGGATCGCCGTGTTCCCGGGTCTCGGGCTCCTCGCGGCCGTCACCGCCGCCAACGTCTTCGCGGATCGGGCCCGCGACCTCCTCGATCCCCGCGGCGAGATCGCCGTCGCGAGGGAGACGTGATCGTCCAGCTCGCGAGCCGCGTCGTCAGCTCGCTGCTGGCGGTGATCGGGGCGTCGATCGTCTCGTTCCTCCTGCTGCGCATCGCGCCCTCGAACCCGGCCACGCTCATCCTCGGGCAGTTCGCCTCGCAGGAGGCGATCGACAACCTCACGGAGGAGATCGGGCTCGAGAAGCCGATCTGGACGCAGTACTGGAACTACATCTCGGGCTTCGTCAGGGGCGACTGGGGCTACTCCTACAGCCTGGGGACCGACGTCCGCTCACTGCTCGGCGCGAAGCTCCCCGCCACGATCGAGCTGGGCTTGTACGCGTTCGTGTTCGCCTTCGTCGGTGCGCTCGTGCTCGCGCTCCTCGCGACGTACCGCCGCCGGCCGCTCGTCGACGGCGGCGTGCGCGGTCTCTCGTTCCTCGGTCTCGGGATCCCCCCGTTCTGGTTCGGGCTGATGAGCCTCGTCCTCCTCTCGGAGGGGCTCGGCTGGTTTCCCGGCCCGGACGGCCGGCTCGACAGCGGCGTCGCCCCGCCCCGCGACATCACCGGCCTCTACACGCTCGACGCGCTCGTGACGGGGAACTGGGCGGCGTTCGGCGACGCGCTCTGGCACCTCGTGCTCCCGGCGATCACGCTCGGGCTCGCGCCGATGGGATTTCTCCTGCGGCTGCTCCGCGCGAACCTCCTCGACGTCTCTCGCGAGCCGTTCCTGCTCGTCGTCCGCAGCAAGGGCATCTCCCGCTGGACGGCCTTCGCGCGGCATGCGCTCCCGAACGCGTTCCTGCCGACGCTGACCGCCGCGGGCCTCGTGCTCGGACAGCTGCTCGCGGGCAGCGTCCTCGTCGAGAAGGTGTTCAACTGGCCTGGCGCCGGCGCGCTCGTCACCGACGGGATCCTCCGTCAGGACTTCACGACCGTCCAGGCGTTCATCCTCCTGTCGGCGTTCGTCTACGTGATCGTCAACCTCCTCGTCGACATCGCCTCGGCCGCGATCGACCCGCGCATCCGCGCACCCCGGAGCGTCGGATGAGCGCCGTCGCCACCGAGGAGGCGAAGGGCGGCGCGCCGCGCGACGACCTCGTGCTGTCCGTCCGCGACCTCCGGACGGAGTTCAGCTCCCGGGAGGGGCCGGTGCAGGCCGTGCGCGGCGTCTCGTTCGACCTCCGCCGCGGCGAGAAGCTCGCGGTCGTCGGTGAGTCGGGCTGCGGCAAGTCGGCGCTCGCGCTCTCGATCCTCGGCCTGATCGAGCCGCCCGGTCGCGTCGTCGGCGGGGAGGTCCGGCTCAACGGGCGCGTGATCTCGGGCCTCTCCGACCGGGAGCTCCAGGCGATCCGCGGGAAGGAGATGTCGCTCGTCTACCAAGACCCGCTGACCGCGCTCGACCCGGTGAAGACGATCGGCAGCCAGATTGCGGAGGTCGTCCGGAAGCACGCGCCGGTGAGTCGCAAGCAGGCCCGGGCGCGGGCGGTGCAGCTGCTCGAGGAGGTCGAGGTGCCGAACGCGGCCCGGCGGCTCGACGACTACCCGCACCAGTACTCGGGCGGGATGCGACAGCGGGTGATGATCGCGATCGCGCTCGCCAACGATCCGCAGCTCCTGATCGCGGACGAGCCGACGACCGCGCTCGACGTGACGACGCAGGCGCAGGTGCTCGACCTGCTCGAGCGGCTCGTCGAGCGTCACGGCGCCTCGGTGATCCTGATCACCCACAACCTCGGGATCGTGGCCGAGTTCTGCGACGCCGTCCGGGTCATGTACGCCGGCCGCTTCGTCGAGCGGGCAGGCGTCCACGATGCCTTCGCTCGCCCCGTGCACCCCTACACCGAGGCGTTGCTCGCGTCGGTGCCGCGACCCGAACGCCTCCAGTACGGGCCGCTTCCCTCGATTCCCGGCCTGCCGCCGAACCTCGCGCGGATCCCCGCCGGCTGCACGTTCGAGGCGCGGTGCCCCGTCGGTCGCGGGCGCGAGGTCTGCCGGACGGTCGAGCCGCCCGACGCCCGAGTGGAGGGCGCGGCGGGGCCGGTCGTGGCGGCGTGTCACTTCGCGGACGAGCGGCGCTCGGGGACGGCGCCCGCATGAGCACCGTCGCTGCGCCGCCGCTGCCCGGGCTCCGACCGGGGCTCGACGACGCGCTGCTGCGGGTGGAGGCGGTGACGAAGACGTTCACGAGCGGGGGCTCGAGGCTCGCGCGCCGTCCGCCGCTCCAGGTGCACGCGGTCTCCGAGCTCTCCTTCGACGTCCGCCGCGGCGAGACGTTCGGGCTCGTCGGCGAGTCGGGCTGCGGGAAGTCGACGGCCGCCCGCTGCATCCTGCGGCTCGTCGAGCCCACCGCGGGCCGGGTCGTCCTCGGCGACGTCGACGTCGGCTCCCTCGACCGCGAGGCGCTCCGTCGCCTGCGGCGGAACGCGCAGATCGTCTTCCAGGATTCGACCGCCTCGCTCAACTCGCGCATGTCCGTGCGGTCGATCGTGCGGGAGCCCCTCGACATTCACGGGATCGGCACGCCCGAGGAGCGCGACGCGCTCGTGGCGGAGACGCTGGGTCTCGTCGGGATCGCGCCGGAGCAGGTCGATCGCAAGCCGCATGCGTTCTCGGGCGGCCAGCGCCAGCGGATCGGGATCGCCCGTGCGCTCGTGCTCCATCCCGAGCTCCTCGTCCTCGACGAGCCCGTCTCGGCGGTCGACGTCTCGCTGCAGGCGCAGATCCTCAACCTCCTCCGCGAGCTGCAGGAGCGGCTGGGGCTGACCTACCTCGTGATCGTCCACGACCTCGCGGTGGCGGAGTACTTCTGCGACCGCCTCGCCGTCCTCTATCTCGGGCGTGTGATGGAGATCGGCGACCGCGAGCAGCTCTTCGAGTCGCCGCTTCATCCGTACACGGTCAGCCTCCTCGCGGCGGCGCCGGTGCCCGACCCGGCCGTCGAGTCGCGCCGGAAGCGGATCATCCTCCGCGGCGAGGCGCAGGAGACACCGGACATGTCCGTCGGCTGCGCCTTCCGCGCACGGTGCCCGATCGGCGCCGATCGCCCGGTCTGCGCCTCGGAGCGGCCGCCGCTCGCGGAGAGCGAGACCGGGCACTGGCACGCATGCCACTTCCCGGGCGAGCTGACCACGGCGACCTCGAAGAAGGAATAGCGTCTACCCGTAACGACACGGAAGGAGCACGAGTCAGAGCATGGCGACCAGGCTTGGCGTGGACGTGGGAGGGACGTTCACAGACCTCATCTTCTACGACGACGAGACCGGCGAGGTACGGCTCGGCAAGGAGCCGACCACGCCCGCGGCACCCGAGGAAGGCGTGCTCGCGGCGATCGCCGCTACCGTCCCCGACGACCGGCTGCCGGTCGCGAAGTACTTCCTCCACGGGACGACCGTCGGCCTCAACTCGCTGCTCACCCGCACGGGGGCGGTGGTCGGGCTCCTGTGCACACGGGGCTTCCGCGACGTCCTCGAGATGGCCCGCGGCGACCGCGCCGAGCCGTACAACCTCTTCTGGCGCCAGTCGGAGCCGCTCGTCCCGCGCCGGCGCCGGCTGCCGGTGACGGAGCGCATCCTCTTCGACGGCACCGTCTCCACGGCCTTCGAGCCGGATGGGGTGCACGAGGCGCTCGCGGTCTTCCGCGAGGAAGGCGTGACCTCCGTCGCCGTCGCGTTCCTCAACGCGTACGCGAACCCCGCCCACGAGCTGGCGGCGGCGCAGGCGCTCCGCGACGCCGGCTGGAACGGGGAGATCTCCCTCTCGCACCAGGTCTCCGGCGAGTACCGCGAGTACGAGCGGACGTGCACGACGGTGATCGACGCGTACGTCCGTCCGCGCATGACGACCTACCTTCGCGCGCTCGAGGGCCGCCTCCGCGACGCCGGGTTCGCCGGCACCGCGATCGTGACCCGCTCGGGCGGCGGCGCGATGACTTTCGAGGAGGCCGAGGGCCGGCCGTTCGAGACGATCATGTCCGGCCCCGTCGCCGGCGCCGAGGGCGCGGGCGAGCTGGCCCGCTCGCTCGGACTCGGCGACGTGATCACGGCCGACGTCGGCGGCACGAGCTTCGACACCTGCCTCGTCACCGGTGGCCGCGCGCAGCTGATGTACGAGGGTGAGGTGGAGGGCCTCCCTGTCCAGAGCCCGTGGGTCGACGTCCGCTCGATCGGCGCCGGCGGCGGCTCGATCGCGTACGTCGACGTGGGCGGCCTGCTCCGCGTCGGGCCGGCGAGCGCGGGCGCCGTTCCCGGCCCGGCGTGCTACGGGCGAGGAGGTACGAGCCCGACGGTGACCGACGCGGCGCTCGTGCTGGGCATGCTCGGCCACGGCGTGCTGGCGAGCGGGCTCGTGCTCGATCGCGCGAAGGCCGAGGAGGCGCTCGCGCCCCTGGCGGAGCGGCTCGGGTTCACGGCCGAGCAGACGGCGCGCGGGATCATGACGATCGCGGCGGCGAACATGGCCGGCGCGATCCGTGAGATCACGATCGAGCGCGGCCAGGACCCGCGGCGCGCACGGCTGATGCCCTTCGGCGGCGCCGGCCCGCTCTTCGGGACGCTCCTCGCCGGCGAGCTCGACGTCGAGGAGATCGTGGTGCCGCCGTACGCGGGCAACTTCTCCGCCTGGGGCCTGCTCGGCTCCGATCTCACGCAGACCGCGGCCCGGACGCGCATCACCCGGCTGTCGGACGAGGCGCTGCCCGTTCTCGACGGCGTGCTCGAGGAGCTGTTCGCCGTCATCGACGCCCGGTCCGCCGGGCGGGAGGTGACGCGCGAGATCGCCTTCGACATGCGCTTCGTCGGGCAGGAGCACACCCTGACGATCCCCGTCGCGGGCGAGGGCTCGATCGCCGCCACCGCCGCGGAGATCGAGGTGCGGTTCCGCGAGGACTACGAGCGGACGTTCGACCACCTGCTCGACGAGACGCCGGAGATCGTCTCCGTCCGCGCCACGGCGCGGACGGCGCTCGCACGGCGGGGCGGCGAGCGCCTCGCCACGCCCGACGTCGTCCACGCGGAGGAGGGCAGGATCGACGCCTGGTCGTTCGCCCGCGGCGAGCGGATCCCGTTCCGGATCCTCGACCGGGCAGCCGTCGACGAGGAGGGCGTCGAGGGCCCCGCGATCCTGCTCGAGGAGACCGCGACCACGTACGTGGACGCCGGCTACCGCGCCCGTCGCGGCCAGGGCGGCGTCCTCGTCCTCAACAACGCCAAGGGAGCCTGAGATGCTCGGTGAGCCTGTTGTCTACCGTGCCGGCCGCAGCTCGACCGGCAGTGCCGCCGAGGCGGACCCGGTCACCACCGAGGTCATCCGCCACGGCCTCAACTCGGCTGCCGAGGCGATCAAGCGGACGCTCGTCCGCACCTCGATGTCGCCGATCATCTACGAGGTCCTCGACTTCGCGGCTGCGATCTACGACCGCGAGAACCGGCTCCTCGCCCAGGCGCCGAGCCTGCCGCTCTTCATGGGCACGCTCAGCTTCTGCATCGAGGCGGCGGTGGACGAGGTCGGCGGCCCGGAGGCGCTCGACCCGGGCGACATCATCCTCGTCAACAGCCCGTACAAGACGGGATCGCACCCGCAGGACGCCGCCGTCGTCATGCCCGTCTTCCTCTCCACGGGCGAGCTCGTCGGCTACACCGCGATCAAGGCGCACTGGCTCGACATCGGCGCCAAGGAGATCTACTGCACCGACACGATCGACGTGTACCAGGAGGGGACGATCTTCCCGGGCGTCAAGCTCTACCGCAAGGGCGAGCTCGTGACCGACATCATGAAGATGGTCCACGCGAACTCGCGGCTCGCGCGGCTCGTCACCGGCGATCTCGCGGCGCAGGTGGCGGGCGTGCGCATCGGCGCGCGCGAGCTCGTCCGGCTGATCGAGCGCTACGGGCAGGAGACGTTCTGGAACTGCGTCGAGCGCATGTACGACCACGGCGAGACCGTCGTCCGCGGCTACATCGAGAAGCTGCCCGACGGTCGCTACGTCGGGCACGGCGTCATGGACGACGACGGGATCACGGACGACCAGATCCCGTTCGAGGTCGTGCTCGAGATCGAGGGCTCCACCGCGCGGCTCGACTTCACGAACGCGCCGGAGGCCCGTCGCGGGCCGGTCAACTGCCCGATCGCGACGACCGTGTCGGCGGCGCGCGTGATCCTGACGATGCTCGCCGGCGGCGGCGAGGCGCCGAACGAGGGCCACTTCCGCCCGATCGAGGTGGTGACCCGGCCGGGCTCGATGTTCCACGTGCTGCCGCCGTCCCCCTGCTTCCTCTACGGCTGGCCGGCGATGCAGGCGACCGAGGCGGTGCTGCAGGCCGTCTCCGAGGCGGCGCCGGAGGCCGTCTGCGCCTGCTCGGGCGGCGACCTCTGCGCCGCGCTCTGGTACGGCACCCGCGAGGCGACCGGCGAGTTCTGGGGCGACGGGTCGCCACACCCCGTCGGCCAGGGAGCGTCGATCCACGGCGACGGGCAGAGCTCCCGCCTGCACCACATCGAGGCGGCGACGCGATTCTCGCCCCTCGAGGTGTGGGAGGCGAAGAACCCGTGGATGATGGACCGGTGCGAGCTCGCGACCGACTCGGGCGGCCCCGGCCGGAACCGCGGTGGCCTGGGCCCGGACATGGCCTTCCGCTTCCTCGAGGACACGTACACGATCTCCACGATCGAGCGCGTCAAGAACGCGCCCTGGGGGCTCGCGGGCGGCCTGCCGGCACGGCCGAACGGCGGCCACATCCGCTTCCCCGACGGCACCGAGCGGTTGATCGGCAAGGGGACGGGCGTCTTCCTCCCGAAGGGCACCGTGTTCACCTTCCACTGCGGCGGCGGCGGGGGCTACGGGCCGCCGTCCGAGCGCGAGAAGGACAGGGTGCTGGCGGACGTTCGCGAGGGCTATGTCTCGGAGGAGAAGGCGAGGGAGCACTATCCCCACGCCTTCGAGTAGTCCACTGGTCGTCGACGGGCACACCGACCTGCTCCTCGAGCTCGTCCACCGCTCGGGCGAGGAGCGGCCGTTCGCCACCCACTGGCTGCCGAAGCTCGCGACGGGAGGCGTCGGCGTGCAGGTGTGTCCGGTCTACGTCGACGTGCCCGACCTGCCCGACCTCGCGCTGCGGCGCGCGCTCGGGCAGGTCGCTGCCTTCCATCGAGCGGCGCGCGAGTGCGCCCGCGACGTCCTCGTCGTGCGGGAGCGGGGCGACCTCGACCGCCTCGACGGCCGGATCGGCCTGCTGCTCGCGCTCGAGGGCGTCGAGCCGCTCGGGTACGACCCGGCGCTCGCCGACGTCTTCTGGGAGCTGGGCGTGCGGATGGTGTCGCTGACCTGGAACCGGCGCAACCCGTTTGCCGACGGCGCGGGCGAGGCGGTCGACGGCGGCCTCTCCGAGCTGGGCCGGACGCTCGTCCGCCGTCTCGCCGCGCTCGGCGCTGTCCTCGATCTCGCGCACGCGTCGGAGCGGACGTTCGCGGACGTCCTCGCGGAGGCGCCGGAGGCGACCGTCGTCGTCAGCCACGCCAACTGCCGCGCCGTCGTCGCCTCCCCGCGGAACCTGAGCGACGACCAGCTCCGCGCGCTCGCGGCGCGCGGAGGCGTCGTCGGCGTGCTCGCGCATCCGTTCGTCCTCTCGGCGCCGACGATCGACGCGCTCGTCGACCACGTCGATCACGTCGTCGCCACGGTCGGCCTCGACCACGTGGCCCTCGGCGGCGACTTCATGGCGCAGATCGTCGAGTCGGGCGCGGTGGCGAACGAGATCCCGCTCGCGCTGATGCCGGCCGGGATGGGGATCGGAGCGGCGGTCGCGGGGCTTCGCGGGCCGGAGGACTACCCTGCGCTCGCGGCGGCGCTCC
>VGCB01000022.1 GCA_016870235.1 Actinomycetota bacterium
CGGCGCCACGCGGCTCGGGGCGGTGCGCGGGCTTCGCGGGCGCCGGCGCCTCGTAGGCGCGGCGCGTTCCGAGCGGCGCCCGCTCGTTCAGCTCTGCGAGGGTGATCCCGCCGTACATGCGGTCGGAGAGCTCCTCGAAGACGACCGCGGCGTGCGGGGAGAGGTCGACGTCGAACCGCTCGGCGAGCGCCGAGATCCAGGCGAGCTCGTCGGGGACGGGGGCGAGGGTGGCGCGCCGGAGGCGCTGCAGCCGGCCCTCGAGGTTCCGCATCGTGCCCTCGCGCTCGAGCGCCGCCGTGCCGGGGAGGATGAGGTCGGCCCAGCCGCTCGCGAGCCCGTGGAACATCGAGATCGCGATCACCCGCTCCGCGCGCTCTGCGAGGTCGCGGACGCCGGGCGTGGCGACGGCCTCGTCGCCCGAGACGACGAGGAGCGCGATCGTCCCGGGGTCGCTCTCGTCCGCGTCGTCGGCGGCCGACCAGGCCTCGGAGACGCCGCGGCCGTTGGGCGCGCCGGGAAGGTGGAACGCGGCGCAACCGGGCTTCGCGTCGAAGCCGAGCGCGTGCGCAGCCTCGGCGAGGCGGGCGCCACCGCCGCCGCCGGAACCCGACCAGATCAGCACAGCACGCTCCGAGGCCCGGAGGCGGTCACCGAGCGGGTTGCCCGCGGCGACGAGCTGCTCGAGGGCGTCGGCGCCGCGACCGACGGGTGTCGGCGCCTCTCCCTCCGGTTGGTACCGCGCGATGACGGCGCCCTTCCGCTTCGCCTCGCGCAGCCAGAGATCGACGAGCGGCGCGCGCTCGACCACCGGGTCGTCGCCGACGACGACGACGAGCGCGGCATCGCCGATCGTGGCCAGCGGGGCCGTGAAGGCGTCGAGCGCCGACGAGGTCGACTCGGGCAGCACCGCCGAGTGGGCCCCGAGCCCCTTCCGCAGCAGGCGGCCGAGGCCGTAGGCGATCTCGATCGTCTCGGAGCCCGAGAGCACGGTGACGATGTGGCCTGCCGCGCCGCGCAGCAGCTCCTCGGCGCGGTCGATCGCGGCGTCCCACGACACCTCCTCGAGCCCGCGCGCGCCCCGCGCGAGCGGCGCCGTCAGCCGGTCGGAGGCCGTCAGGTGCGGGTAGGAGAACCGCCCCTTGTCGCAGAGCCACCCGCGGTCGATCTCCGGATGGGCGCGGGAGAGGACGCGCTTCACCTTGCCCTCGCGGATCGTCGCCGCGACGTTGCAGCCGACGGGGCAGAGGCCGCAGACGGTCGGGACGCTCTGGATGTCCCACGGCCGCGCCTCGAACCGGTACTGCGTCGACGTCAGCGCGCCGACCGGGCAGAGCTCGACGATGTTGCCGGAGAAGGGCGCGCGGTAGGGGTCGTCCCCGAACGTCGCGATCTCGGTGTAGGCGCCGCGGTTCCGGGCCACGAGCTGGTTGTCGCCGGCGACGTCGGAGGAGAAGCGCGTGCAGCGGTAGCAGAGGATGCAGCGCTCGCGGTCGAGCGCGATCAGCGGCGAGACGGGGATCGGCTTCTCGAACGTCAGCTTCGGGAACGTCATGCGCGTCGAGCCCGGCCCGTACCGGAACGTCAGGTCCTGGAGCGGGCACTCGCCGCCCTTGTCGCACACCGGGCAGTCGAGCGGGTGGTTGACGAGGATGAACTCGAGCGTCGCGTTCTGCCCGTCCGCCGCCTTCTGCGAGGTCGCCGCCGTCTTCACGACCATCCCGTCCTGCGCGGTCAGCGTGCAGCCGGCCTGGAGCTTCGGCAGCCCCTCCACCTCGACGAGGCACATACGGCAGGCGCCGACCGGCGGCCCCAGCCGCGGCTCGTAGCAGAAGACCGGGATCTCGATCCCGGCCTCGGTGGCCGTCTCCACGAGCCCCGTGCCCTTCGGCACCTGGATCTGCCGGTCGTCGATCGTGAGCGTGACGAGGTCGGTCATGCGTCCGCTCTCATGCGATGACGGGCAGCGGCTTCGGGATGTGGTGGGCGTGGATCATCCGTTCGTGCATCTCGACCGGCGCGAGGAGGCCGTCGAGCGAGGCGCCGCCGTCGAACGGGCAGCGGCCGAGGTCGATGTGCGCCTGGAACTCGTCGCGGAACTTCGCCACGTAGGAGCCGACCGCGATCGCGTCGGAGTCGCCGAGCGGGCAGAGGCACTTGCCGTTGATCCGCTCTGCCACGTCGAGGAGGAGGTCGAGGTCGCCCTGCTCGCCCCGGCCGTCTTCGATCTTCTGGAGGATGCCGGTCAGCCAGCGGGTGCCGACGCGGCAGGGCGTGCACTTGCCGCATGACTCGTGCTCGTAGAACTGCGAGACGCGTACGGCGAGCTGCACCATGCAGCAGCGGTCGTCGAGGGCGATCACGGCGGCGGAGCCGATCGCGGTGCCCATGCCGACGAGCGACGTGAAGTCGAGATTCGCCCGTTCGGCCTCCTCGGCGGTGAGGATCACGGTCGAGGAGCCGCCGGGGATCACCGCCTTCAGCTTCCGCCCGCCGGGGATCCCGCCGCCCAGCTCGTAGATGAGATCCTTCAGCGGGTACCCGTGCGGAAGCTCGTAGTTGCCGCCGTTGACGACGTTGCCGGAGAGCGAGAAGACGCGGGTGCCCGTCGAATTCTCGACGCCGATCTTCGCGTACTCCGCGCCCCCGAGCTCGAGCACGGTCGTCGCGGTCGCCACCGACTCGACGTTGTTGACCGCCGTCGGCGAGGCGTAGAGGCCGGCCACGGCCGGGAACGGCGGCTTCGTCCGCGGCTGCCCGCGCTTGCCCTCGAGCGACTCGAGGAGCGCGGTCTCCTCGCCGCAGATGTAGGCGCCGGCACCGCGATGGACGACGACGGTGACGTCGCCGATCAGCCCGGGCTTCGCGTGCATCTGCTCGAGCGCCTCGACGAGCACCTCGAACTCGCGCTCGTACTCGCCGCGGATGTAGACGAACACGTGCTTCGCCTGGATCGCATGCGCGCCGATGAGGCAGCCCTCGAGGAAGCGGAACGGGACGCGGAGGAGGATCTCGCGGTCCTTGAACGTCCCCGGCTCCGACTCGTCGGCGTTGATCACGAGGTAGTGCGGCTTCGCGAGCTGCTCGGGCTTCGGCACGAAGCCCCACTTGGCGCCCGTCGGGAAGAACGCGCCGCCGCGGCCGCGCAGGTTCGACGTCTTCAGCTCCTCGATCACCGCGTCCGGCGCCATCGCGCGCGCCTTCGCGAGCGCCTGGAAGCCGCCGGTGCGCTCGTAGTCCGCGATCCTGGTGATCGCGCCCCCGTCGGTGCCGGCGAAGACGAGCTCGGTCATCCGCGGACCTCCTTCACGATCCCGGGCACGTGGTCGGCCTTCACGTGCAAGCGATGCCGGTTGTTGACCGCGACGATCGTCGCCCAGCCGCAGCCGCCGAGACACTCGACCGTCCGCAGCGTGAAGGCGCCGTCGGGCGTCGTCTCGCCGCACGCGATCCCGAGCTCGCGCTCGAACGCGTCGACCACGTCCTGCGCCCCGCACACGCCGCAGGAGATGTTCGTGCAGACCTCGATCATCGTGCGGCCCACCGGCTCGAGCCGGAACATGTCGTAGAACGACGCGATCGAGAGGCAGTACGCGGGCGTCGTCTCGAGCGCGTCCGCGACGAGCCGGAACGCCTCCTCGGGCAGCCAGCCGCCGTGCTCGGACTGCGCGAGCTGCAACGCCGGCATCACCGCCGAGCGCGCGTCCGGGTAGCGGTCGCGCAGCTCCTGGATCCGGTCGTGGAGCGTCGTCTCGGCCATCAGCGGTCGGTGTCTCCCATCACCGGGTCGAGCGAGGCCGCGATCGCGATCAGGTCGGCGATCAGGGCGCCGCGCACGCACGTCGCCGTCGCCTGCAGCGCCGCGAAGCTGGGGGCGCGGAAGTGCACGCGCCACGGCTTCGGGCCGCCGTCGGAGACGAGGTAGCAGCCGCACTCGCCGCGGGCGGACTCGATCGCGACGTACACCTCGCCCTCGGGCACGACGTAGCCCTCGGTGACGATCTTGAAGTGGTGAATCAGGCTCTCCATCGAGGTGTGGAGCTCCTCGCGCGGAGGCAGGACGACCTTGCGGTCGTCGGCGATCCACGGAGCGCCGCGGAGCTGCTCGAGCCGGTCGAGGCACTGCGAGACGATGCGCGTCGACTGGCGCATCTCGTCCATGTGCACCTTGTAACGGTCGTACACGTCGCCGTTCGGGTACACGGGCACCTCGAAGCTCACCTCCGGGTAGCGGAGGTACGGCATGTCGCGGCGCAGGTCCCAGTCGACGCCCGAAGCACGCAGCATCGGCCCCGTCTGCCCGAGCGCGATCGCGTCCTCGGCCGAGAGGAGGCCGATCCCCTTCGTCCGCTCGAGCCAGATCGCGTTCCGGTCGAGGAGCGCCTCGTACTCGTTGACGGCCTTCGGCATCCGGGCGCAGAAGGCCCGCGCCTGGGCGAAGAACCCCTCCGGGATGTCCTCCGCGAGACCGCCGGCCTGGAAGTAGCGCGTGTGCATCCGCACGCCGGTCACCATCTCGAACAGGTCGAGCAGCATCTCCCGCTCGCGGAACGCGTACCACCAGGCGGTGATCGCGCCGATCTCGAGCGCCGACGTCCCGAACCACACGAGGTGCGAGTGGATCCGGTTCAGCTCGGCCAGGCACATGCGCATCCACTGCGCCTTCTCCGGCGTCTCGAGGCCGAGGAGCTTCTCGATCGCGAGTACGAACACCATCTCGTTCGCCTGGAAGGAGAGGTAGTCGATCCGCTCCGGATAGGTGATCGCCTTCCAGTAGGTCTTCTGCTCCATCGTCTTCTCGAAGCCCGTGTGCAGGTAGCCGATCACCGCGCGGATGCCGGCGACCTGCTCGCCGTCGAGGTCGACGATGAGGCGGAGCACCCCGTGCGTCGACGGGTGGTTCGGCCCGAAGTTGATCGTGAGGATGTCGTCGAGGTCGTGCTTCGTCGGGTCGATCTCGAGGATCGTCGGGCACGGCGACGGGATCCTGGTCCCCTCGTAGATGCGCGGCCGTTCCAGGCTTCTCACTGGCTCGAGCACCTGCCTTCGGCCCCGCTAGAGGCGCTACGCGCCCCTGAACCTCGAGAAATGAAGAGGACGATTGGCGTGTGCACGATCAGTCCTCGCCCGAGAAGCGGACGGGCTCGCCGCCGATCGGGTAGTCCTTGCGGAGCGGGTGCCCTTCCCAGTCGTCGTCCATGAGGATCCGGCGCATGTTGGGATGGCCGCGGAACGCGATGCCCATGAGGTCGTAGACCTCGCGCTCGTACCAGTCGGCCGCCGGCCAGACCGGCACGACCGAGTCGACGTCGTCGCCGTCGTCGACCCACGCCTGGACGCGCACGCGGGCAGGGTTGTCGGGGCGCAGCGCGAGCAGGTGGTAGTTGACGCTGAAGCGCTTCGGCCTCGGGTCGGGAAGGCGGGTGAAGCCCTGCGTGCCGGGCCCGTGCATGTCGCGGCCGGCGTTCGTCCCGATGTACCCGGAGACCCCCTTCTCGCCCCAGCCCAGGTAGTCGGTGGCGCAGAGGTCGACGAGCATGTTGAACCCCTCGGCGTCGCGCAGGTGGGCGCACGCCTCGACGACACGTGCGGGATCGACGACCAACGTCGTCTCGCCGCGGTCTTCGCGCGTCTCCACCAGGCCGGGCACCGCCTCGTACGCCATGTCTACTCCGCAACTCCCCTAATCGAATAGGCCGGCGGCACGCCGGCCCGGATCTTCTCGTGCAGGCGCACGATCCCCTCGACGAGCGCGTCCGGGCGCGGCGGGCAGCCGGGCACGTGGATGTCGACCGGGACGATCTTGTCGACGCCCTGGAGGATCGTGTAGTTGTTGAACATCCCGCCCGAGCTCGCGCAGGCACCCATCGCGATCACCCACTTCGGCTCGAGCATCTGGTCGTACACCTGACGGAGCGGCGCCGCCATCTTGTGCGTGACCCGACCCGAGACGATCAGCAGGTCGGCCTGCCGCGGCGAGGAGGAGAACCGCTCCATCCCGAAGCGCGCGATGTCGTAGCGGGACGAGACGATCGACATCATCTCGATCGCGCAGCACGCGAGCCCGAACGTGTCGGGCCACATCGAGCTCGACTGCGACCACGCGACGGCCTTCTCGACCGTGGTCAGCAGGAGCGCGTCCTCGATCTTCTCGACCTCGCGCTCGAATACGCCCGGGCCGCGCGCGTTGAGGACGCTCTCGCTCTTCAGGCCCGCTTTCGCGAGCGGTCGCTCCGACACGACGGGGAGCTGGCGCCGCCTCACTTCCACTCGAGCGCCCCCTTGCGCCAGACGTAGACGTACGCGACGCCGAGGATGCCCATGAAGACGAGGAACTCCACCAGCCCGAACCACCCGAGCGCGTTCAGCTGCACCGCGAGCGGGTACAGGAACACGATCTCGATGTCGAAGAGGATGAACAGCATCGCCGTCAAGTAGAAGCTGACGGTGAAGCGCCGCTCCTTCGCCGGCGATCCTTCCGAGACGCCCGACTCGAACGGGATCATCCGCTGCCGGTTTCGCGTCACCGGGCGCCGCGGAAGCACGAACGAGAGAGCGATCATGGTCGCGGGGATTGCCGCCGCGAAGAGCCCGTAGAACAGGATCGGGAGCCAGTTCGAGAGCACGGTCGGCTCGGAACCTAGCACGTGTCCCCGCCGTCACGAACACCACCGGATTTCCGCTTGTTGCGGTCGATACGAGTGTCACTAAGTTCTGTGCGCGCCGTGCCGATACCCATGTACGGGAATAGCGACGCGGGCGACCCCGTTCGCTACCCTTGAGTCCATGGAGATCACCGAGCACGCCACCGACCTCTCGCTCACGCTCACGCCGACGGCTGCTTCGAAGGTCAAGGAGCTGATGGCGGAGGAGCCCGACGCCGACGAGCTCGTGCTGCGCGTCGCGATCCAGGGCGGCGGCTGCTCCGGCTTCCAGTACGGCCTCGGCTTCGACTCCGGCGTCGCCGACGGCGACCGCGAGCTCTCACTCGAGGGCGTCCGCGTCGTCGTCGACCCCTACAGCGCGCCGTACCTCCAGGGCGCCACGATCGACTATCTGAACGGCCTCCAGGAGTCCGGGTTCAAGATCGAGAACCCGAACGCGGTCTCCTCCTGCGGCTGTGGCCACTCCTTCCAGGTCGCCGAGGGCGAAGAGCTGCCTGAAGGCACCCAGATGGGCGGCTGCGGCTCGGGCTGTTCTCACTAGGCTCTGGCCGTGCCGAGTCGGGCTGGCAACTTGGGTCTGACATCCCGGGCCTGAAGCCGGGAACCTGCGGTTCCCTGGGACCCCTCCCTTGCGATCGGGTCTGGCGCCGTGCCCGTGCCTCTTCCGCGTCTGGCTTCAGCCAGACGCGTCTGCAGGAACAAGGCAGTCTGGACGGGATCGGGCGTCGGTGTGCTTCCAGGCTCCTTGGCTATCAACGGCGTCCGTTGGTTCGCGTCTGGCTGAACCTGGATCCACCGTTGGTGGTGGTGGGTTCTGTCCGGTGGTGGGGTGAGAATGACCTCCTGAGCAGGGCTTTTTTAGGCTGTGTGCGCAGCCGGGCCCTGGGTCAGGAGGTCACCTTGGTGGTGGACGGTAGCGGGGCTGTCGGACTGGACCGGATGCGGGTTGTGTTCGATGATGAGCGGGTGGTCGCGGACGCGGGGATCGTGCTGGTGGCGACGGTGGCGGCGCGGTTGGGGGTGGAGCAGTTGGTCGAGCGGTTGGTGCGGTTGCCGGCGGACAGGCCGGGGGCGGGTCGTGCGGGCCGGAAGCTGATGACAGTGGTGTTCGCGATGCTGTTGGGCGCGGACTGCATCGATGACTGTGACGTCGTGCGATCGGGTCGCACGGGTCGTCTTCTGGGCGGCTGGGTCGCGGCGCCGTCGACGATCGGGACGTTCTTGCGGGCGTTCACGTTCGGGCATGTGCGTCAGCTCGACCGGGTGCTGGATGAGACGCTGCGACGGGCGGGCCGGCGCCGGGCCGGGCGCAGACCGGCTCGTGATCGACATCGATTCGTTCGTTGGCGAGGTGTACGGCCACAAGAAGCAGGGCGCGGCGTTCGGGTACACGCGCAAGCGTGGGTACCACCCGCTGTTGGCGTCGCGCGCGGACACGGCCGAGGTGCTGCACGTGCGGTTGCGGAAAGGCTCGGCGAACAGCCAGCGCGGGATCCTGCGGTTTCTCGACGAGCTGATCGCCTGGATCGGCAGGGCCGGCGCCGACGGTCCGGTCTTGGTGCGCGCCGACTCCGGGTTCTGGAACCTGAACGCGTTCAAACGATTGGAGAAGGCCGGCTGGCAGTACTCGATCGGCTTGCGGATGACCCCGCCGATCCAACGGATCGTCGCGCAGATCCCCGACGACGCCTGGCAACCCGTGATCGGCTACCCCGCCAGCGGTGTCGCCGAGCTCGCGGAAACAACCTGGAACGAGCGGCGGCTGATCGTCCGCCGCGTCCGCACCCTCTCAACCCAGCAACAGCAGTTGTTCCCGGACTGGAAGCACTACCCGTTCGCGACCAACCGCAGCGAAAACATCGTCACTGTCGAGGCTGAGCATCGCCAGCACGCCGTCTGCGAGCTCGTGATCCGCGACCGCAAAGACCAAGCCCTGGCGCACTTCCCCTCCGGCCGCTTCAACGCCAACAGCGCCTGGACCGTGACCGCCGCACTGGCCCACAACCTCCTGCGCTGGACACAAACGCTCGCGCTTCCGGCAACCGTCGGCCACCCACGAACCGCTCGTACCCTCCGCCGCCACCTCCTCCAGCTCCCCGGTCGGCTCACCCGCCACGCCGGCCAATGGACACTCCACCTCCCCGCCCGCTGGCCCTGGCAACACGCCTTCATCGAAGCGCCCGAACGAATCAGAACACTCCCCACCGCCAACTAAGACAACGCAGCTCGGTAGCGCAACACCACAGCCGGCCAGGCCAACAAACCCCACCCCGAAAAACCACGAGAGACGACGCCACCACGCCGCAACCACCCCAAGCGCCGCCACACAGCACCATCGGCACCTGACCAGACGACCACACACACCCCCCCGCGACCCGCCCACCACCACCAGCAACCACAAGCGGTGGATTCAGGCTGAAGCCAGACGCGGAAAGGCAGATGCAGGACACGAATGTAGGAGGGGTTCCCTAGGGGAACCTCGTTCCCCTGGCTTCAGGAAACGGATCGATCGATTCGAGCCCCGGCTCTATTCGAGCGGGGCCGTGTTCTCGCGCGTCTGGTACGTCGGTCCCTCACCCCACCGGACGCGCGAGAACACGGCCAGGCACTCAATCAACACAGCTCGGCCCCGAACCGCCGCAGCGCCTCGAGCGTCTGCTCGTGGCTGGGTCCGCCGGGGTGCCGGAATCGGAGCGCAAGGTACTCGCAGCCGGTGATCTCGCGCCATTCCTCGACGGTCGAGCGGACGTCCTCGGGGCTGCCGTAGAGGAACCGGCCCGGGGCGAGACGGTCGAGTGTGAACGCCTCGCGCTCCTTCACCTCGTCGACCCACGGCTCGAACCGCCGGAGGTACGTGCCGACGTTGTAGTAGAGGCGGTGCACCTGCATCGGGTTCGGCGCCCAGACCCGCTCGCACTCCTCCTTCGAGTCTCCGATCCAGGCCTCGCGGAAGATGCCGATCCGCGGCGTCTTGCCGTTCTCCTCCGCGTGCCGGCGGTAGTCGACGGCGAGCTTCGCGATCGTCCCGACGTCGCGCTGGGGGTCGGCGAGCCAGAGGTCGCCGCGCCGACCGGCGCGCTCGAGGCCGGAGCGCGAGTGGGCGCCGACCCAGATCTCGGGCCGCGGCTCGGTGTACGGCCTCGGCGTGATGTGCCCCTCGCTCGTGAAGTGCCTGCCCACGTACGTGTACGGCTCGCCGGCGAAGCAGAGGTCGAGGATGTCGAGCACCTCCTCGAAGACCTCCTCGCGATGCTCGCGCGGCACGCCGAACGCCTTGAAGTCGGGCACCTGGTGCGCGATCCCGAGCCCGAGCACGAGCCGGCCGCGCGAGATCCAGTCGAGCATGATCGCGTCCTCGGCGAGACGAACGGGGTGGTGGAGCGGGGTCGCGAGCACGGCGGTGCCGAAGCGGATCCGCGTCGTCCCCTGCAGCAGCCCGGCGCCGAGCAGGAGCGGCGAGACGAAGGCGCCGCCGCGGGCCTGGTGGAACTCGGTCAGGAAGACGGCGTCGAAGCCCGCCTCCTCGGCCACCTGCACCTGCTCGCGCAGCTCCTCCCAGAGGACGTCGAGCCCGGCGTCCTTCGACTGGATCTGCAGGATCAAGCCGAACTTCACCCGCGTGCCTCCAGGCCGAGCGCACCGGCGGCCGCATGGATCGTCGCGAGCGGGCCGTCGCCGTCGCCGAACCGGGCGGCGACCGTGACCATGATCGGCAGCTCGATCCCCGCTGCATTGAGATCGGCGACGCGCTGCGCGACGGCGTCCGCCCCGATCGCGGCCATCTGGTCGACCGACGCGTCGGAGACGAGAGCGAGCGCGGCCTTGCGGTCGCCGGCCTGCCACGCGGCCTCGATCTCCGGCAGGTTCGGGACCGCGCGGACGAACGAGTCGCGGTGCGTCGGCACCATCGCGTACTGGAGGACGTAGCGCCGCATCCGCTCGCGCGCCTCCTCGAGGCCCGGCCCCGCATAGCCGAAGAAGGACGCCATCATCAGGAGCTCGCCGGGATCCTTGCCGGCCGCGGCCGCGGCGTCCCGGCACGAGACCGCCTGCTCGGCTGCCTCGACCGGTGGGCACCAGGTGAGAAAAGCGCCGTCGGCGAGCTCGCCGGCGAGCCGGATCATCCGCGGGCGCATGGCGGCGAGCACGATCGGGATCCGCTCGCCCGCCGGCAACGTCGTCTTGAAGCCGTCCGAGCGGAGGTAGGCGCCGCCGACCTCGAGCCGCTCCCCGTCGAGCGCCGTCCGGAAAGCGGGCAGGAACTCCCGCGCGTAGGCGAGCGGCGGATGGAACGTGTGACCGTGCCAGCGCTCGACCACGATCGGGCTCGAGATGCCGACGCCGGCGATCACACGACCGGGGGCGAGCGAGGCGAGCGTCTGGAAGCCCATCGCCTGCAATGCCGGCGACCGCGTGCCCATCGGCAGGACACCGGTGATGATCTGGACGCGCTCGGTCCTCGAGGCGACGACGCTCAGGAGGCCGACCGCGTCGGGGCCCGCCACCTCGCCCGCGACGACCGCGGCGTAGCCGAGCCGCTCGGCGGTCGTGCCGAGCTCGACGAGCCGCGCGACCGGCAACCCCTCCTCGACGGGGATCGAGACGGCGACCCTCATCGGCCGGTGAACCGCGGCGCGCGCTTCTCGACGAAGGCGCGCTGACCCTCCTTGTGATCCTCGGTCGTGAAGAGGATCGCCGTCGCCTCCATCGTCTCGCGGAGACCTCCGCCCGGCGTGTCGCGGTTGACGAAGCGCTTGCCGACGCGGACGGCGATCGGCGGGTTGGCGGCGATCCGGCCCGCGACCGCGAGCGCCTCGTCGAGGAGGGACTCGTGAGAGACGACCTCCTGGACGAGCCCGATCTCCTTCGCCTTGCGCGCATCGACGATGTCGCCGGTCAGTGCGAGGTACTTCGTCCACTGGCGGCCGATCACGTCGGGGCCGCGCACGAGCCCGTACCCGGGTTGAAGGCCAAGGGCGATCTCGCGGAAGGCGAAGCGCGCCTGCTCCGAGGCGATCACGAAGTCGCAGAAGAGCACGATCTCGGCGCCGCCGCCGTAGGCGACGCCGTTGACGGCCGCGATCACGGGCAGCGCAGCCTGCTCGAGCGCGTGGAACGCGTCCTCGACGAGGCGGAGCTGGCGCCGGTAGGCCGCGAGATCCGTGAGCTCGCCGAACCCGGAGATGTCACCGCCGGCGGAGAACGCGTCGCCGGCGCCGGTGAGGACGACCGCACCCACGCCGGCGTCCTCGTCGAGCTCGTCGAGCACGGCGGGAAGCTCGCGGAAGAACGTCGGGCTCATCGCGTTGCGCTTCTCCGGCCGGTTCATCCAGAGAACGGCGACCCGGTCGCGGCGCTCGACCCGGATCGTCTCGTACGCGCTCGCCATCGGGCGCACAGTCTACGTCCTCTAACGGCCGCCCGTTTGGTAGAAGGGGCTCCGTGGTGCGCTCGAAGCTGATGGAGATGGGGTCGGCGGTCGAGCTGGTCGCCGACGGCGCCCGGGTCGGCCTCGGCGGTGTGCTCCTGCGCCGGAAGCCGATGGCGTTCCTCGCCGCGCTCGCCGACGCAGGACGACGGGACCTCCGCGTCTACTGCTTCCTCGCCTGGATGGACGTCGAGCTCCTGGTGGCGCGGGGCGCCGTCGCCGAGACGCACTCGG
>VGCB01000023.1 GCA_016870235.1 Actinomycetota bacterium
GGGGCCGTGTTCTCGCGCGTCTGGTACGTCGGTCCCTCACCCACCAGGCGCGCGAGAACACGGCCAGGCAGGCAATCAACAACAGCGGAACCCCGTTCCCCTGGCTTCAGGATCCGGGTGTGCGCGCGTCTGCTACCTCACGTCCCACACCCAGCGGACGCGCGCACACCCGGCAAACCAACACAGCGCGTCTGGTACCTCGGTCCCTCAACCCACCGGACGCGCGAGAACACGGCCAGGCAGGCAATCAACGACCGCGCTCTCCCACACCTCGAGCGCCTCGTCGAGGACGGCGTCCTCGATCGTCAGCGGGCAGAGGACGCGGATGCAGTTCCCGTGGACGCCGGCCTTGAGGAGGATCAGCCCGCGCTGGAAGGCGGCGTCGACGATCGCGGCGACGAGCTCGGGGGCTGGCTCCTTCGTCGCCGGGTCGCGCACGAGCTCGATCGCGAGCATCGGGCCGAGCCCGCGGACGTCGCCGATCTCCGGGTACCGCTCCTGCCAGGCCAGCATCCGCTCGCGGATGCGCTCGCCGACGGCGACGCCGCGCGCAACGACGTCCTCCGCGTCGAACACGTCGAGGACGGCGAGCGCCGCCGCCTGGGCGACCGGGTTGCCGATGTAGGTGCCGCCGATCGCCGACGCGTGCGGCCCGTCCATGATCTCCGCCCGCCCGATGACGCCCGAGAGCGGCAGGCCGGCCGCGATCGACTTCGCGATCGTGATCAGGTCGGGCCGCGCGTCGAAGTGCTCGGAGGCGAACATGCGGCCGGTGCGGCCGAAGCCCGTCTGCACCTCGTCCGCGACGAGGACGATGCCGTGCCGGTCGCAGATCGCGCGGAGGCCCGCGACGAACGCCGCCGGCGCCGGCACGAACCCACCCTCGCCGAGCTGCGGCTCGTAGACGATCGCGGCGACGTGCGACGCCGGAACGCTCACGTGGAAGAGGCGCTCGAGCGCGGCGAGCGCCTTCTCCGCGTCCGGGCCGCGGTAGGAGTCTGGGAACGGCGCCCGGTAGACCTCGGGGGCGAAGGGCCCCATTCCCGTCTTGTACGGGTGCGTGCGCGACGTCATCGTCATCGCCATCAGCGTCCGGCCGTGGAAGGCCCCCTCGAAGGCGATCACCGCCGGGCGCCCGGTGTGGAGGCGCGCCAGCTTGACGGCGTTCTCGACCGCCTCGGTGCCGGCGTTGAAGAACGCCGCCCGCGTCGGGGCCGGGATCGGCGAGAGGGCGCACAGGCGCTCCGCCAGCTCGACGTACGTCTCGTACGGCACGACCGTGAAGTCGGTGTGGAGGAACCTGAGGGCCTGCTCCTGCACCGCCTCGATCACGCGCGGGTGCCCGTGACCGACGTTGAGGACGCCGACGCCGCCGGCGAAGTCGATGAACGTGTTGCCGTCGACGTCGGTGATCGTCGAGCCCTCCGCCTTCGCCGCGAACACGGGCAGATGGACGAGGAGCGGCTTCGCCACGGCCTCCCGCTCCCGCTCGAGGATCGCCTGCGAGCGGGGGCCCGGGAGGGCCGTCCGCAGATCGATCGTCCTCGTGGCCGCCATGGCGGGAGGGTACCGGCGGCGCCGTCGGGGTAGGCTCACCCTCGTGGACGCGTGGCTCGACAGCCTCGACTCCGATCCGATCGTGCAGTTCGAGCGCTGGTTCGCCGACGCCTCGGCGTCGGTGCGCGCGCCGGAGGCGATCGCGCTCGCGACGGCGACGCCGGAAGGCGTGCCGTCGGTGCGGATGGTGCTGCTCAAGGGCCACGGCCCCGACGGCTACGTCTTCTTCACGAACCACGAGAGCAGGAAGGGCGCGGAGCTGGCCGCGAACCCGCGGGCGGCGCTCGTCGCCTACTGGCAGCCGCTCGATCGCCAGGTGCGGATCGAGGGCGACGTCGAGCGGCTCGACGCGGAGGCCTCGTTCGCCTATTTCGCGAGCCGCCCGCACGGCGCCCGGCTCGCGGCGTGGTCGTCACCGCAGTCGCGGCCCGTGACGGATCGTGCGGAGCTCGAGCGCCGCTACGCCGAGTCCGAGTCACGCTTCCCGGGCGACGAGGTGCCGCTGCCCCCGTTCTGGGGCGGCTACCGCGTCGTGCCCGTGGCGATCGAGCTCTGGCAGGGGCGCGACAACCGCTTCCACGACCGCGCGCGGTACGAGCGCGACGGGGACGGCTGGCGGCGGCACCGGCTCGGGCCGTAGGGCGGCGCGCTCCGCGAGCTACCCGGACGGCGCCGGCCGGAGCGCGGAGGCGGTGTAGATGCCCTCCGCGTTCCAGAGCAGGAAGCCCTTCGCCCCCTGGAGCCGCGCTCCCTCGACCTGCGCGCGGACGAGATCGGGCGAGTAGCTCCAGTCCTGGATCCACGGGATCAGGAGCGTGTCGTCGCCCACCTGCTGCCGGAAGTCGGCGAGGGTGCGGAAGACCGTCTCGCCCGGCTGCCGGCTCGGGCGCTCGATCCCGAGCTCGCCGCTGCCGTAGAGCGCCGGGTAGGCCATCGGCGCGATCGCGTCGACGTGGCGCCCGATCAGCCGCGGAACCTGCCCGATCCCCATGTCACGGGTCGCGGCCAGCCCGAAGAGCGCAGCCGAGATCCGGACGTTCGGCCCGAGCTGCCGCCGCGCGTACTGGAGGAAGTCCTCGATCACCCGCGGGCGCGGCTGCGTCGTGCTCCCGGTGTACCGGGCGTTCTCGATGTCCCCGTCCGTCGGGAAGCGGACGTAGTCGAACATGATCTCGTCGAACCCGGCCTTCACGGCGGACTTCGCGATTGCGACCGTGTAGCCCCACGTGCGCCGGTCGTAGGGGTTGAGCCAGCCGAGCCCTTCCGACGTCGCCCAGACCGAGCCGTCGTCGCGCCGGATCGCCAGGTCGGGCCGCGCGCGCGCGAGGAGCGGATCCTGGAAGACGACGATCCGACCGATCAGGTAGATGCCCTTCGCACGGATCTTCCGGGCGACCTCGGCCGCGTCGTAGTACGGGCGCGTGGCGCCGGCGAGCCGGGCGAGGGGGACGTCGGCCTCGTAGTTGACGATCCCCCCCTCGTCCTTGACGTCGAGCTCGATCGTGTTCAGCCCGGAGGACGTGAGTGCCAGGTACCCGTCGAGCTTGCCCGGCAGGGTCAGGAGCGGCCCGGTCACGTGGATGCCGCGGACCTCGAGCGGGAGCGCCCGCGGCCCGGCGCCGCGCGCCGTCGTCTTCGGGACGGCCGGGACGGTTGCGCCCGGCGAGACCTTCGGCGCCTTCGCCGCAGCCGGCGACGTCGTGCGCTTCCCGCCCTTCGTGGCGAGCGTCATGCCGCCCGCGAGGGCGAACACGCCGAGCAGGAGGACTCCCAGCGCGATCGCCCGGCGCTGGCGCTTCCTGCGGCGTGCCGATCGCCGGCGCTCGCGGAAGCGCTCGTTGGGGTCCAGGGATGGATACAGCATGGAAACCGGGCCCCGGACCATAGCGCATCTCGACCGCCGAGCGAAAGACCCGTGCCTCACCCGTTCGGGGTATTTCCCTCGGCGAACGTCCTGGACGCCCGCCGGAAACGCCCGTCCGCACGGGCTAACCCGCATGGGCGCGCCGACCGCTCTCGATCCGGAGAGGGCGCCACTAGGATAGGCCCGTGGTTCTCTCCGACCGCACGATCGGCCGGTTGATCGCGGAGGGCCGGATCGGCATCGAGCCGTTCGACCCCTCGTTGATGCAGCCGTCGAGCCTCGACGTCCGCGTCGACCGCCTGTTCCGGGTCTTCCGCAACAACCGCTACCCGTTCATCGACGTCCGCGTCGAGCAGGAGGAGCTGACGGAGCTCGTCGAGGTGGCCGGCGAGGAGCCGTTCATCCTCCACCCCGGCGAGTTCGTGCTCGGGTCGACGCTCGAGCGGGTGACGCTGCCGGACGACCTCGTTGCCAGATTGGAGGGCAAGTCGTCGCTTGGGAGGCTCGGGCTGCTGATCCACTCGACCGCCGGGTTCATCGACCCGGGCTTCGACGGGCACGTGACGCTCGAGCTCTCGAACGTGGCGAACCTCCCGATCACGATCTACCCGGGGATGAAGATCGGGCAGCTGTCGTTCGTGCAGATGTCCGAGCCGGCCGAGAGGCCCTACGGCTCCGGCGCGCTCGGCTCGAAGTACCAGGGGCAGAAGGGCCCGACGCCGAGCCGGTACTGGAAGAACTTCGCCGGATGATCCTCGTCACCGGAGCCACGGGGTTCGTCGGGCGGCACGTCGTCGCCGCGCTCGCGCCGACGACCCGCGTCCGCGCGCTCGTCCGCGACGCTCGTGGGGCGGCCGTCCTCTCGGGCATCGACTGCGAGCTCGCGAAGGGCGACGTCACCGATCTCGCCTCGCTCCGCGCGGCGACGCGGGGCTGCAAGGCTGTCGTGCACCTCGTCGCGATCATCGCCGGCCGGCCGGAGGACTTCGAGCGCGTGATCGCGGTCGGCACGCGCAATCTCGTCGAAGCCTCGCAGGAGGCCGGGGTGCGCAAGATCGTGTACGTGAGCGCGCTCGGCACCGGCCGCCGGGCGTACGACGTGGTGCCGTACTACCGGGCGAAGGCCGACGCCGAGCGAGCTGTGGTGGACAGCCGGATCGCCCAGGTCATCCTCCGCCCGAGCTTCGTCTTCGGCGCCGACGGAGGCGCGCTGCCCCGTTTCCTCCGCATCGCCCGCCTCGCACCGGTGACGCCGGTGATCGGCAGCGGCCGCCAGCGCGTGCAGCCGATCTGGATCGACGACGTCGTCCGTGCGGTCGGGCTCGCACTCCCCCTCGCGGGGGCGACCGTCGAGCTCGGAGGTCCCGACGTCGTCGACTGGAACGACCTGTGGCGTCGCCTCAAGGCGGCCCTCGGCGCGCAGCGGCCGACGGTGCACGTGCCGTCGTGGCTCGTGCGGCCGCAGGCGGCGCTGCTCGAGCGGCTGCCGAACCCGCCGCTGACCCGGGATCAGCTGCGGATGCTCGAGCTCGGCGACAACGTCGTCGAGGATCGCGGCGAGTCGATGCGCGCGCTCGGTCTCGAGGACGCGGTGCCGCTGCACGAGCAGCTGCTCCGGGCGGCCCGCTCGCTCGCCTAGCCGTATCGACCACGGAGGTGCTCCACGTTGCGGAACGATCGGGGGCCGCCCGAAGGCGGCCCCCGATCCGGAAACCAGCGGTGAATTGGTAGAGGCGCTTCCGTCTGTCCCGACGCCCGGACATCGACGCAAGGACGGTGGCGCGAAAACGCGAGCCCCCCACGCTGGCTAGGCGGTTCCCGGTGGTCCCGGGGGCACGCCCCTACCCGCTGGTACCTCCGCTGCCGGTACTGCAAGAGTCGTTCACTACCGGACCACCTCCTTTCCGCGGTAGTCCCAGGCTAGCAAGGCGGGAGGACCTTGGAAAGGCTGGATGACCTCGGAAACCCTCCGATCGGGGTCACGCGGGAACGTCGACCACGACCATGCCGTCGTCGCGGACGCGCGCAGGGAACGTGTCGACGGGGATGTACGCCGGGAGCAGGAGCGCGGCTCCGGTGCGGATGTCGAACCGCGCCCCGTGCCGCGGGCAGATCACCTCGCACGTCGCCGGATCCCAATCGCCTTCGCACAGGGGCCCGTCGTCGTGCGTGCAGCGATCCTCGATCGCGAAGAGATCGCCGTCGCAGTTGTAGACGCCGAGCGCCAGGAGCGGCCTCACGGGGACGATCCGGACTGTCCCGGGCGGAAGCTCGTCGAGCGGGCAGACGTCGATCTCGGGCATCTCAGCGACGCGGCTCGCGCACGTCAGGAGAGGGTGATCTCGCCCGTGGCCGTGCCCCACTCGTCGGGCAGCGGCGTGCCCTTCGCCCGGTGGAGCGCGACCTTGAGCACGCCGAGGCCGAGGAGCGCGCACTTGAGCCGAACGGGTGTCAGCGGGATTCCGATCTCCTCCAGGAGCTCGTCCTTCGGCATCGCGGCGACCTCCTCCACCGTCCGCCCGCGGACGAGGTCGGTGAGCATCGAGGTCGCCGCCTGGCTGATTGCGCAGCCGCGGCCCTCGAAGCCGACCTCGCTGATGACGTCGCCGTCGGCGAAGCGCACCGAGACGGTCACCTCGTCGCCGCACAGCGGGTTCAGTCCTTCCGCCGCGGCGTCGCAGGGATCGAGCAGGCCGTGGTTCCGCGGGGCCTTGTAGTGGTCGAGGATGACCTCGCGGTACATCTGCTCGAACTCGCCGCCGCTCACCCGAGCCGTTCCTTGGCGACGTGCAGACCGTCGACGAGCCGGTCGATCTCCTCGGGGATCGTGTAGAGGTAGAAGCTCGCGCGGTTGGTCGCCGGCACGCCGAGGCGCCGCATCAGCGGCTGCGTGCAGTGGTGGCCGGCGCGGATCGCGACCCCCTCGAACCCGAGCACCTGCGCGACATCGTGCGGATGGACGCCGTCGACGTTGAACGCGACGATGCCGGCGCGCCGGTCGGCCGGCGGCCCGTACACCTCCACCCAGTCGAGCTCCGCGAGCCGGCCGAGCGCGTACGCCGCGAGCTCGTGTTCGTGCCGCGCGATCGCCTCGAGCCCGACGCCCTCGAGGTAGTCGACGGCAGCGCCGAGGCCGACCGCCTCCGCGATCGGCGACGTCCCCGCCTCGAACTTGTGCGGGAGATCGCCCCACGTCGTCCTCTCGACGGAGACGGAGCGGATCATGTGGCCTCCGGTGAGGAAGGGCTCCATCGCGAGCAGCAGGTCCGTTCTGCCCCAGAGGGCGCCGATCCCACTCGGGCCGCACATCTTGTGCCCGGAGAGCGCGAGGAAGTCGCAGCCGAGCGCCTGCACGTCGACGCGCATGTGCGGCACCGCCTGGGCGGCGTCGCACACGAAGACGGCGCCGAGGTCGTGCGCCCACGCGACGACGCGCTCGAGCTCGTTGATCGTGCCGATCGCGTTCGAGACGAGGTTGAGGGCCACGACCTTGACGTCGCCCGCGGACGCAATCCGGTCGAGGACGGTCAGGTCGAGCTCGCCGGCGTCGTCGATCGGGATCACCTCGAGCCGCGCCCCTGCGCGGCCGGCCGCGACCTGCCAGGGGACGAAGTTGCCGTGGTGGTCGATCTCGCTGACGACGACGACGTCGCCGGGGCCGAGGTTGGCGCCGCCCCACGAGTGGGCGACGAGGTTGAGCGCCTCCGTCGCGTTGCGGACGAAGATCACCTCGTGCGGCGCGGGCGCGTTGAGGAACACCGCCACCTTGCCGCGGGCGCCCTCGAGCGCGGCCGTCGACCGCTCGGCCAGCTCGTACACGGCGCGATGGACGTTCGCGTACGACGTCTCGTAGAGATCGCGCATCGCGTCGAGCATCTGACGCGGCTTCTGGGACGTGTTGGCCGAGTCGAGGTACGCGAGCGGCTTGCCGCTCATCGGATGCTCGAAGATCGGGAAGTCGGCGCGAAGCCGGTGCGCGTCGAGCTTCGGCGGGGAGGTGACGGTCACACTCCCATCGTACCCCTGGGCCCTTCTCCCGCCGGACGGCGGAGGGGCACGAACCGATCGTCGGTGAGCCACAGGAAGCCGATCGCGAGAGCCGAGCCGACCGCCACCATCAGCACGGCCCCGAGATGGGGGACGGCCAGCTCGAAGAACCGGCGGACGGGCGGCACGGCGAGGATCGCGAGGTACGCCACGAGCAGCGCCCCACACAGCAGCCCGACCCACCGCGCCCGCTTCGGCCCGGTCGCCTCGAGGGCCAGGACGAGGTACAGGCCGACGACGATGAGCGTCGAGGTGGCCGCCGTCCGGGCCTGAAGCAGGCCGAGGTCGAGCACGTTGAGCGTGACGAGGTAGGCCACGAGCACGCCCATCCCGGCGGCGACCCCGGCCGGGACGGAGAAGCGGCCGATCTCTCGGAGGAACCGCTCGGGCCGCCACGGCCCCTCGCTGGGGGCGAGCGCGAGGAAGAACGCCGGCGTGCCGACGGTCAGCGCGGCGACGACCGTCAGGTGCCGCGGCAGCAGCGGGTACTCGGTGGGCGTGAGCCCGATCGCGAGGATCAGGAAGGCCGCGAACACCGACTTCGTAACGAAGAGCTTCGCGACCCGCTGGATGTTGCGGAGGATCCGGCGGCCCTCGGCGACCATGCGCGGCACGGCGGCGAAGTCGCCGTTGACGAGGACGACGTCGGCGACGGAGCGTGCCATCTGGGCGCCGGAGGCCTGGGCGAGCGAGAGCCGCGCCGCCTTCAGCGCCGGCACGTCGTTGACGCCGTCGCCGACCATCGCGACGTAGCGGCCGCCGGCCGTGAGCGCCTCGACGATGCGCCGGGCCGCCGGCGGTGATGCCGACGTCACGGGCGATCGAGAGGACGGTCGCCGGGTCGTCGCCCGACAGGACCTTGACCACGACGCCCTCGGCGGCGAGGAACGCGACGGTCTCGGCCGCGTCGGGGCGCAACGCCTCGGCGAGGACGGCAACGCCGAGCGGACGGGCCGGCGGAGGCCCTGCCTCGAGATCGGTGGGCAGCGGGTCGGTCGACGTTGCCACGGCCACGACCCGCCGGCCTGCCTCCTGATCCTGCCTGACCCGCGCCGAGAGGTCGCCGAGGCGGAAGAGCTCGGGCGCGCCGAGGACGATCGCCTTCGGACCAAGCTGCACGGCGCTCCAGCGCCGACGCGACGAGAACGGCGCCACCTCCGCCGGCTGCTCGGCCGCGGCAGGGAACGCATCGGCCAGAGCCTCGGCGGTCGCGTTCCGTGCCGGGCTCGACGAGGCGAAGCGGCCGAGCGCCTCCTCGACAGTCGCCCGGTCGACGCCGGCGCACGGCACGACGTCGGCGACACGGATCCTCGCGTCGGTCAGCGTCCCGGTCTTGTCGATGCAGAGGGTGTCGACCGAGGCAAGCGACTCGATCGCGTTCAGCTGCTGCACGAGAGCTCCGAGCCCGGTGAGGCGGACGGCGGCGGCGGCGAACGTCAGCGAGACGAGGAGGACGAGGCCCTCGGGGACGAGCGAGACCATGCCCGCGACGGCGGTCTCGACCGCGTGGCGGATGCTGACGTCCTGCCGCTCGAGCGCGACGACGAGGATCACGCCCAGCGGGATCATGGCGCCGACCAGCACGAAGAGCAGACGGTTGACCTGGCGCTCGAGGGGCGAACGGGGATGGCGGAACTCGCGCGCCGTGCCCGCGATCCGCTCCGCGTACGCGTCCGCGCCGGCAGCGGTGACGAGGAAGGCGCCGGAGCCCTCGAGGACGAAGCTCCCCGACCGCACCTCCTCTCCGCTCGGGCGCGGGATGCCGCGGGACTCGCCGGTCAGGATCGACTCGTCGAGCACGAGGCCGTCGCTCTCGACGAGATCTCCGTCGGCCGGCACCTGGTCGCCGGGGCCGAGCCGCACGAGGTCGCCGGCAACGACCTCCCCGACGGCGACCGCTCGCGGCTCGCCGCCGCGGACGACGACGGCGTTCGGGGCCACGAGCGCGGCGAGCCGCTCGAGCTTGTGCTTCGCCCGTACCTCCTGCCAGATCCCGATTCCGGAGTTGGTGACGACGATCCCGAGGAAGAGCGCGTCGCGCCAGTCGGCGAAGGTGAGCGTGAGGACGCCGAGAGCCAGCAGGATCGCGTTGAAGGGCGTCAGCACGTTGGCGCGGACGATGCTGGCGGTCGACCGGACGTGCGGCTTCCCGTCGCGACCGCCCCGCGCCGCCAGCCGCCGCTGCGCCTCTCCCTCCGTAAGGCCGATCATGTTTGCCGGGTGTGCGCGCGTCTGCTGGGCGAGGCACCGACGTAGCAGACGCGCGCACACCCGGATCCTGAAGCCAGGGGAACGGGGTTCCCCTTGGGAACCCCTCCTGCACTTGTGTCCTGCATCGACGTTTCCGCGTCCGGCTTCAGCCAGACGCGACCCGACGGACGCGGTAGATCACCACGGAGATCAGAGCACTGAAGCCTGATCCCGTGCACAATGCCATGTTCCTGCAGACGCGTCTGGCTGAAGCCAGACGCGGGAGAGGCGCGGGCACGGTGCCAGACCCGATCGCAAGGGAGGGGTCCCAGGGAACCGCAGCTTCCCGGCTTCAGGATCCGGGTGTGCGCGCGTCTGCTACCTCACGTCCCACACCCAGCAGACGCGCGCGCAACCGGCCAGCCAACACCGCGTCCGGCTGAAGCCAGACGCGGAAGAGGCGCGGGCACGGTGCAGACTCGATCGCAAGGGAGGGTCCCAGGGAACCGCAGGTTCCCGGCTTCAGGATCCGAGCTCTCTCGCGTCTGCTACCTCCCGTCCCACGCACAGCAGACGCGAGAGAGCTCGGCAACAAACACAGCCCGGCTTCAGGATCCGGGTGCGCGCGCGTCTGCTACCTCACGTCCCACACCCAGCAGACGCGCGCACACCCGGCAAACCAACACAGCGCGTCTGCTACCTCGCGTCCCTCACCCAGCAGACGCGCGCACACCCGGCAAACCAACACAGCGCGTCTGCTACCTCACGTCCCACACCCAGCAGACGCGCGAGCCTGCGGCAAATAAGCTAGTGCCCCTTGCCGTTCGTCTGCGCGAGGGCGGCGAGCTCCTGCTGGCGCTCGATCGTGACCGCGGCGGCTTCGAGGATCTGGCACACGCGCTCGAGACGGGTCGCCTCGGAGGTCGAGCCGAGGAGCTCGAGCTTGAGCTCGGCGGAGAGCTCGAACCGGCCCGCGAGCACGAAGGAGAGCTGGGGATCGGCGGGGTCGGGCGACTCCGCCTCGACGCCGGCGAGCTTGAGCAGCCGGGCGAAGAGCGCGAGCGCCTCCTCGGCCTTCTTCGCGGAGCCGGTGGGGACCTCGTCGAGGAACGGCTCGACGATCGCGGTCCGGAAGCTCCTGCCCTCGGTGAGCCGGGCGATCCGGAATCGCTCACGTCCCTCGACGACGATGTTGAGGCGGCCGTCGTCGAAGCGCTCGAGGATGCTGACGATGGCGGCGCGCGTCCCGATCGGCTCGAGGTCGTCGTCAGCGGCGTGGACGAGGCCGAACTCGACGTCCTCGTCGAGGCACTCGCCGATGAGCTCGCGGTAGCGCGGCTCGAAGATATGAAGCGGCACGTGCTCGGTCGGCAGGAGCACGAGGCCGAGGGGGAAGAGGCCGAGCTCGCTCATGGAGCAAGAGTACGGCTTCGCCCGCCTCCCGGACCGCCGCTTCGCCGTGCGCCCGCCCGAGGCTCTACGCTTGCGGCCATGGACGCAGACGCGACGGAGATCCGGGTTCTCGGCTGCCTGATCGAGAAGCAGCGGACCACTCCCGACGTCTACCCGCTGTCATTGAACGCGCTCCGGCTCGCCTGCAACCAGACGACGAACCGGGAGCCGGTCGTCGACTTCGACGAGACGACGATCCGGTCTGCGCTTGAGCGCCTCGGCCGCCGCGGCTGGACCCGCCTCGCCAGCGGGCCGGGGAGCAGGGCTGCGAAGTACCGCCACCTGCTGGACGAGGCGCTGACGCTGACGCCCTCGGAGATCTCCGTGCTGGCGGTGCTGATGCTGCGCGGGGCCCAGACCCTCGGGGAGCTCAAGGGACGGAGCGAGCGGCTGTACCCGTTCGCCGCGCTCGCAGACGTCGAGGCGACCCTTCAACGGCTCGCCGAGCGCGACCTCGTCCATCGGCTGGAGCGGCGGCCGGGCCAGAAGGAGGAACGGTGGCAGCACCTGCTCGGCGACGCCGACCTCCCGGAGGAACCCGTCCCCGCGTCGACCGCCCCTCCACCCGGCGCCGCCGAGCGCCTGTCTGCGCTCGAGGCGCGGGTCGAGGCGCTCGAGCAGGCGGTGACATCGCTGTCGGAGCGCGCGATGAGCTGACATAGGTCGGCCCGTTCGGCGTGCGTGGCGTCGCGCGCCTGTTGACGAATCCCGCCTATCCGTGACGGTGAAACTGTGGCCTGGACTGTGGCAACCCGAGTAGGGATCGATCTCGTCGATGTCGACGAGGTGAGGGAGGGGCTTCGGAGCTTCGGCGACCGCTACGTCGCCCGCCTGCTCACGTCGGCCGAGCGGGCCGCCGTCCGCCCGGAAGCCGACATCGCCTGCCACGTCGCCCAGGTCTTCGCGGCGAAGGAGGCCGTGCTGAAGGCGTTGGGGGCGGACGTCTCGCAGGTTGCCTGGACGATGGTCGAGGTTTTCCCTGCGCAGGACGGGAATTGGGTAAGCGTTCAGGCA
>VGCB01000024.1 GCA_016870235.1 Actinomycetota bacterium
GGCCCATGAACCTCGCGTCCTCCGGCCGCACCACCCGTCCTGCCGCCCGTTCGGCGAGCCGCATCAGCTCGGTGTCGCAGGGCAGTCGCAACGTCAGCCTCGGCGTCGTCACGGAGAGCGCGTGCAGCGGCCAGGCGACGGTCACGACGCCCAGGATGCCCGAAGTCGCGTTGCGGTCAGCTGAGGCCGAGGAGCTCGGCCGCCTCGAGCACGGTCGGATCGCCGACCGACAGCTCGCGGACGCCGAGCAGCGAGAGCAGCGGCGCGGCGCGATCGAACAGGGTGACGTTCGGCCACAGCGCCTCGAACGTCGACCACCAGCGGATCCCTGCGGCGGTGTGATGCGAGCGGTGGATCGCGGCGGCCTGCGGCTGGGTCACGTCGCGCCGCCGCGTGGCGACACATGAGGGCCGGAGCCCCTCCGCGGCCAGCACCGCCGGCTCGTCGAGATCGACGAGATCGCCGTCGCGGAGCTCGATCTCGGCGACGGCGAGCGGGAGGCCGCGACGCCGGAGGAAGGACGGGTGGAGCCGCTGTCCCCGGAACGGGCCCAGCTGCTCGACGACGCACGACACCTCCCGGCCCGAGACGTAGAGCGCGCCGTAGGCCTCCGGGTTGTCGTGCCGGCCGTCGCTCTGGTACGCGCGGGGAAACCAGAGCGGGCCGGCAGGCTCGTCGGCGGCGGCTGTACGGCTCCAGGCGAAGCAGCGATACAGGATCACGCGAACGAGCCGGCGCGCTCCGCCCGGATCGCGCGCATCAGCTCCTCGGCGCGACCGGCGCGGATCAGGTCGACCGGGCGCCGATCGCCGAGCTGCGGGTTGATCCCGACAAGCCACGCCCGCGCAGCCTCGGGGTCGTAGAGCCGCAGCAAGCTCGACCACACGAGCTCGAGCAGGTCGACACGCTCCGCGTTCAGCGGGTCGATCCCCGACCCACGCAGCCAGCGCGTGACCTGCGAGCGCGACACGCCGAGCAGGTCCGCCGAGCGGAAGTCGACCCGGAGCGCCTCGACCTTGGCTGCGGTGGCGATCGGCATGTCCTCATCATGCCGCAACAGAATCCGTTGCGCAACAAGAATCGTTGCTCCGATCTCCTGCGACGACAGGGGAAGGCTTTGTGTTGAATCAACACAAGGTTCTGCCCCACCCGCGATGGGCGCGAGCGCGATCGTGAAACGACGGGGCGCGCGAAGCCGGCGCAAGACGATCCCGAACGAAAGGCTGATCGCGAGCCGGACGGCGACGCAAGGCCGAACCGCGATGAAGGCGATCCCGAGAAGGGCCCATCACCACACGTCTTCGATCCGCGCGCGCCCCGGTACGCAACGCGGCCGCGACTGCGACCGCCGGCAGGACCGCGGGGACGCGCCGCTACTCGACGGTGACCGTCTTCGCCAGGTTCCGCGGCTGGTCGACGTTGAGCCCGCGCAGGCGCGCGATCCGGTAGGCGAGGAGCTGGAGCGGGACGACGGCGAGCGCGGCCGAGATGTACGCCGGAGCCTTCGGCACGTAGATGACGTCGTCGGCGTGGTGCTGGATGTCCTCGTTGCCGTCAGAGGCGATCGCGATCACGTGGGCGCCGCGAGCCCGGACCTCCTGGATGTTGGAGACGAGCTTCTCGTACACGCGCTCCATGCGGGTGGCGACGACGACGACCGGCGTGTTCTCGTCGAGGAGCGCGATCGGCCCGTGCTTCATCTCGCCCGCGGAGTAGGCCTCGGTCGGGATGTACGCGATCTCCTTCAGCTTGAGCGCGCCCTCGAGAGCGACCGGGAGCCCGATGTTGCGGCCGAGGTAGAAGAAGAACGGCTTGTCGTAGAACTTCCGCGCGATCGCGTCGATCGGGTGCCTGCCGCTCTCGACGCCGTCGAGGAACTCCTGGATCAGCCTCGGGATCCGGTAGACGGCGTTGACGATGAACTCGATCTCGCCGGCCGGGCGGGTCTCGCGCACCTGGGCGAGCTTGAGCGCGATCAGGAACAGAAGCGAGAGCTGTGCCGTGAACGTCTTCGAGGCGGCGACGCTGACCTCGAGCCCCGCGCGCGTGTAGAGGACGGCGTCGACCTCGCGCGTGATCTGCGAGCCCATCATGTTCGTGATCGCGACCGTGTGCGAGCCCATCTCGCGGGCGAGCTTCATGGCGCTGATCGTGTCGCGCGTCTCGCCCGACTGTGAGATCCCGATCACGAGCGTGTCGGTGTCGAGGACCGGGTTCCGATAGATCCACTCGGACGCGATGTCGTGCTCGACCGGCACGCGGCCCCACTCCTCGATCGCGTACCGCGCAGCGACCGCAGCGTGGTAGGAGGTGCCGGCCGAGAGGATCACGATGCGCCGGAGGTGCTTGAGCTCCTCGTCGCTCATCCCCAGGCCCTCGAGCTCGAGCCGCCCATGGCGCAGACGGTCGCCGATCGTCTCCGCAACCGCCGCGGGCTGCTCGTAGATCTCCTTCAGCATGAACGTCTCGAACCCGGCCTTCTCGGCGCCCTCGTCGTCCCAGTCGAGCGTGACGATCTCGTGCGCGACCTCGCTCCCGTCCTGCGCGGCGATGAACGTGGAGCCCTCGGCCCGGACCACGACGACCTCCCCGTCGTCCGGGAACTGGACGATCCGGGTGTCGCGCAGGAAGGCGGCTGCGTTCGAGGCGACGAAGCACTCGTGCTCGCCGAGGCCGACGACCATCGGGCACTGCAACCGCGCGCCGACGAGCTGGCCGGGGTGATCGCGGTGGATCGCGACGAAAGCGAAGTGCCCCTCGAGCTCGAGATACGCACGCCGCACCGCCTCGACCAGGTCGCCCTCGTAGTAGTCCTCGATCAGATGGGTGACAGTCTCGGCGTCTGTCTCCGAGGTGAAGACGTGCCCTTCTGCGGAGAGCCGACCGCGGAGCTCGCGGTAGTTCTCGACGATGCCGTTGAGCACGACCGCGAGCTTGCCGGCCTCCTCGGCCGCGAGCGGATGGGCGTTCGCCTCGGTGACGCCGCCGTGGGTAGCCCAGCGGGTGTGCCCGAGGCCCGTCGTGGCGGGGGACAAGCCGTTGCCGGCGACGCGCTTCAGGTTCTGAAGGTTGCCGACCGCGCGCGCGTACGTGAGCTGCCCGTCCTCGAGCAGGGCAATCCCGGCGGAGTCGTACCCGCGGTACTCCAGCCGCTCGAGCCCGTGCAGGAGGATGTCCTTGCACGCTCGAGGGCCGACATAGCCGATGATCCCACACACGTCCCGCCTACCTCCTGTTCGCCCACTCTCAGAATGGTCGATGCTCCCCCGCATCGCAAGAGCCAGTCGTGCCCCGCGTCACAGCGCCTCGAGTTCGCGTCGGACGAGATGGGCCACCGTAGCACAGAGGGTGGTTGCCTCCTCACGGGTCTCCGCCTCCGCGAGGACACGGACAAGCGGCTCCGTTCCCGACGGTCGCACGAGCACCCGCCCCCGCCCCGCGAGCTCGGCATTCAGCCGCTCGACCTCGCGGACGACGGCGCCGGGCACGCGCCCACGACCTTCGATCCTGACGTTCTCCTTCACCTGCGGATACGTCGGCATCACTCCGGTGACGCTCGAGAGAGATCGCCCGCGCAGGGCTCGGCAGAGAAGGAGCCCCGCGACCAGGCCGTCGCCCGTGACGTGGCCGTCGAGCCAGATCACGTGGCCCGACTGCTCGCCGCCGAGAACCGCTCCCTCGCGGCGCAGGGCCTCGAGGACGTAGCGGTCACCGACGTCGGTGACGTCCACCGCGATCCCGCTGTCGGCCATCAGCCGGTGGAAGCCGAGGTTCGTCATCACGGTGACGGCGACCCGGTCGACGCCGCGATCGAGGGCGATCGCCGCGACGATCCCGTCGCCGTCGACGACCGCGCCGCGCTCGTCGACCGCCATCAGGCGATCGCCGTCGCCGTCGAAGGCCAGGCCGATGTCGACGCCGCCCTCGCGGACGGTCTTCTGGAGGAGCGAAAGATCTGTCGCGCCGCAGCCCGCGTTGATGTTCGTCCCGTCCGGGCTCGCGCCGAGAACGGTGACCGTTGCCCCGAGCCGCTCGAACGTCTCCGGCGCGATCGCGCTGAAGGCCCCGTTTGCGCAGTCGACGGCAATTCGCAGCCCGGAGAGGTCGGACCCGAAGCGTGGCCGCACGAGGTCGAGGTATCGCTCGGCGGCGCCGTCCATGGTCTCGACAGCTCCACCGCCGGGCCCGGTTGCGTCGAGGAGCGCCTCGATCTCCTCCTCGGCGGCGTCGGACAGCTTCGATCCGCCGCGGCCGAAGATCTTGACGCCGTTGTACTCCGGCGGGTTGTGAGAGGCGGAGAGGACGACCCCGAGGTCCTCGGCGAGGAGCGCGACCGCCGGCGTCGGCAGGACGCCGGCGAGGACGGCGGTGCCGCCTGCGGCGCCGATTCCGCGCGCGAGCGCCTCCTCGAGCGCAGGCCCGGATCCGCGCGTGTCGCGACCGACGAGGACGCGTCCTCCCCCGGCCCAGAGGGTCGCCGCCTTCCCCAGCCGCTCGACGAGATCGACCGTTAGCGTCTCGCCGACGACGCCGCGCACACCATCGGTGCCGAAGAAGGTACGAGGACGGTGGTGGCGGCTCATGGGCGATATGAGATCAGTCGCGGCGGAGTGCGGACGCCGTCTGGCTGAGCCTGGATCCAGACGGGGAGGGAGCGGTCCCCGTCCGCGCGAGCGCCCAACCGGCACGGCGAAGCCGCTGCCGCTTCAGGGGATCCTGGTGACGCACACCGTCCTGCGCCGTTCCGGTTCCGCGCGCGTCTGGTACGTCGGTCCCTCGCCCACCAGACGCGCGCGGAACCGGAAGAGATCAGCGCTTCGAGAACTGCGGCGCCTTGCGGGCCTTGTGGAGGCCGGCCTTCTTGCGCTCGACCTGGCGGGCGTCGCGCGTGAGGAAGCCCTGCCGCTTCAGCGGCACGCGGAGCTCGGGGTCGGCCTCGACGAGAGCGCGGGCGATGCCGTGGCGGATGGCGCCGGCCTGGCCGGAGCTGCCGCCGCCGTGGACGCGCACCCGGAGGTCGTAGGTGCCCTCGGCACCCGCCACGCGCAGAGGCGAGGTGGCGAGAGCCTGATGGGCCGAGCGGGGGAAGTACTGCTCGATCGACCGGCCGTTGACCCAGGTCTTGCCGTCGCCGGGCCGGAGGATGACGCGGGCGACGGAGGTCTTCCGCTTGCCCGTGCCGAGGTACTGCGCAATCGCTGCCATCGTCCTCTCAGATCTCCAGTGTCTTCGGTGCCTGCGCCTCGTGTGGGTGGTCGGGGCCCGCGTACACCTTGAGCTTCGTGAGCTGGGCGGCCGCGAGCCGGTTCTTCGGGAGCATCCCCTTGACGGCCTTGCGGATGACCTCGGTCGGCCGGCGCTCGAGCTGCTGGCGCAGCGTGCGCTCCTTGAGCCCGCCGGGGTAGCCGCTGTGCCAGCGCACCATCTTCGTGTCGAGCTTGCGGCCCGTCACGTGGATCTTCTCCGCGTTGACGACGATCAAGAAGTCGCCCGTGTCGACGTGCGGCGTGTACTGAGGCTTGTTCTTGCCGCGCAGCTGGTCGGCGATCCGGGTCGCGAGACGGCCGAGGGTCTGGCCCTCGGCGTCGACGACGTACCAGTCGCGCTGGATCTCGCCCGGCTTTGCGGAGTAGGTCTTCATTGCAGGAGACGGAAGGCCTCGGAGACCGACCGGCGCTGGATGATAGCGGTCCCCTCCAGGCTCCGCAGCCGTTCGGCGAGGCCGTCTCGAAACGCCGCGGCACCCCCGCGAGCCGGATGCCTGATGCCCGGCAGGCCGCACGCGCGCTCGGCCACGCGCCCGACCGGGATCACGACGCGCCCCTGCGCGAGCTCCTCGAGGAACGGCGCTCCCGCCCCGACCTCCGCGGCGGTCGGCGACCGGTTCGAGGCAGCCGAGCCCGGGTGCGTCGGCACGGCGTTCCAGAGCAGGACGTCGTCGACCGCGCCCAGATCGCGCAGCGCGCCCTGGACGATCGTCGCCGTCGCCTCGGCCGGCCCGGCCCCCGTCAGCTGACGCTCCGACGTGAACGGCAGACCCGACACGCGCGCGCCCCGGTACCCGGCCGCCTCGCCGACGAGGAGGATCCGCGCGCCTCCCCGAGACTTCAGGTAGGCCGTGAGACGCTCCCGCAGAAGCGCGGCCCGCGGCCCGGTCGCGTACTGGTTGAACGTCGCGCCGACACGCGCGGCCGCCAACCGATCGACGAACGTGCCGAGGCTCTTCTCCTCCACCATTCCCATCTATACTCGAGCTGCGCGCCTCGGCACGCAGCGGGGAGCTCGGGCAACCGGGCTGAGAGGGCGGTTGACGCACCGCCGACCCGAGAACCTGATCTGGGTAATGCCAGCGGAGGAAGGACGTGAAGACGGTGATCGTCGTCTCGGCGGGTGAAGGGCCACCGGTGGAGGTGGCGGGCGATGTCGTGGTCGCCGCTGACGGAGGGCTCGAGCGGGCGCTCGCGATCGGGCTCCGGCCCGACGTCGTCGTCGGCGACCTCGACTCGGTCGACGCGACACGGCTCTCGGAGGCGGAACGGGACGGCGTGGAGGTCGTCCGCTACCCGGCCGCGAAGGACGCGACCGATCTCGAGCTCGCGCTCGACCACGCGCGCGGGCTCGGCGCGGGACGTGTGGTCGTCGTCGCGAGCGGCGGCGGCCGCCTCGATCACCTGCTCGCCTCCTGCCTCGGGCTCGCGGCGCCGGCGCTCGGGGAGACGATCGTCGACGCGCACGTCGGCGACGCGCTCGTCCACGTCGTTCGCGGCACGCGACGCCTGCGCGGCGTCGTGGGCGAGACGCTGACGCTGCTCGCGGTGAACGGGGACGCCCAAGGCGTCCGCACTTCGGGTCTCCTCTACCCGCTCGCCGGCGAGACGCTCGAGGCCGGGTCGAGCCGGGGCGTCTCGAACGTGCTCACGTCCGAGGAGGTCGAGATCGCGGTCGAGCGCGGCGTCGTCCTCGCGATCCGCCCGGGAGCGGAGCGATGAGGCGCCTCGGACGCATGGGCCTCGGAGCGCTTGCTGGGGTCGTCGCGCTCGTTGCAGCCGGCTGCGGCGGCGGCTCGGCCGACGACGGAGGCGGCGCCGTCGTCCTCCTCACCCACGACTCGTTCGCGATCTCGAAGGACGTGAAGGCCGCGTTCGAGCAGGAGAGCGGCTACACCCTCCGTCTGCTGCAGCAGGGCGACGCCGGCGAGGTCGTCAACCGCGCGCTGCTGACGGCCGGCGACCCGCAGGGAGACGTGCTCTTCGGGACCGACGACTCGCTGCTCTCACGGGCGCTCGACGGCGACCTCTTCGAGCCCTACGCGTCGAGCGAGCAGGGCTCGATCGATCCTGCCTTCGCGATCGAGGACGACCGGGTGACGCCGATCGACCACGGCGAGGTGTGCCTCAACGCCGACCGCGCGTTCTACGCGAAGGAGGGCCGCCGTCCGCCGCAGGGCCTCGACGACCTCGCCGATCCGCGCTACCGCGGCCAGCTCGTCGTCCAGAACCCGGCCACCTCGAGCCCCGGCCTCGCGTTCCTCCTGGCGACGGTCGCGCGCTACGGCGAGGACGGCTGGCAGGACTACTGGCGGCGCCTTCGCGCGAACGACGTCCTCGTCACGGACGGATGGCAGGACGCGTACACGCAGCAGTTCTCCGGCGCCGCCGGCAGCCCCGGCACGCGGCCTCTCGTCGTCTCCTACGCGACGAGCCCGGCGGCGGAGGTGATCTTCGCCGGCAAGCCGCTCGAGGAGTCCCCGACGCTCGCGATCGAGGACGGGTGCTTCCGCCAGGTCGAGTACGCCGGCATCCTCCGCGGCGCGCGCACCGAGGACGGCGCGCGCGCGCTCGTCGACTTCCTGCTCTCGGAGCGGTTCCAGGCCGACGTCCCCGGCACGATGTTCGTCTATCCCGTCCGCGCGGGCACGCCGATCCCGCCGGCGTTCGAGCAGCACGCGATCCGTCCGGAGCGGCCGCTGTCGCTTCCTCCGAGCACGATCGCCGAGCGGCGGGATCGCTGGATCGAGGAGTGGACGCGGATCGTCCTGCGGTAGGCCGCAGGCACGCCGAGCGGGTGAGCGGCGGGCCCGGGCTCGGCCGCGGCGGCGCGATCCTGCTCCTGCTGCCCGTCTGCTTCGTCGGGCTCTTCTTCGTCTACCCGTTCGTCGCGATCCTCGAGCGCGGGCTCGGGGACGGGATCCCCTGGGAGACGCTCGCCGGAGCGGAGACGCGGTCGCTCCTCTGGTTCACGACGTGGCAGGCTCTCGCGTCGACGGTGCTGACGCTCGCCGCCGGTCTCCCGCTCGCCTGGGTCGTGGGCACGTTCCGGTTTCCGGGGCGCAGCCTCGTACGGGCGCTCGTGGTCGTGCCGTTCGTGCTCCCAACGGTGGTCGTCGCCACCGGCTTCGTCGCACTGCTGCCGACGGACGCCTCGCGCGGCATCGGGCCGATCCTCGCCGCGCACGTCTTCTTCAACATCGCCGTCGTCGTCCGGATCGTCGGCGGCGCCTGGGCGACGCTGCCGCGCACGACGTGGCAGGCGGCGGCCGTCCTCGGGGCAGGGCCGATCCGACGGACGCGCGAGGTGACGCTGCCGCTGCTCGCGCCCGCGATCTCGGCCGCGGCGGCGCTCACCTTCCTCTTCTGCTTCACGTCGTTCGGCGTCGTCCTGCTGCTCGGCGGTCCGGCCCGCGCGACCCTCGAGACGGAGATCTACAACACGGCCGCGCGCGCGTTCGACCTGCAGGACGCGGCCGCGCTCTCGATCGTGCAGCTCGTCGCGATCGCGATCGTCCTCGCCGTCACCGGCCTGCTCGAGCGACGCGGCGGCGCGGTCGGACAGGTCGCTCCCGAGGCGGACGTGCTCCGCCGGCCGCGGCGCAGCGAGAGGGGCAGGATCGCGGCCGTGCTCCTCCTCACGGGCGCCTTCCTCGCCGGCCCGCTGGTCATGCTCGCCGTCCGGTCGCTCGACACGGCCGGCGGGATCGGGCTCGACCACTTCCGCGCCCTCGGCCGCGAGACGCCTGCCCTGCTCGTCCCGCCCTGGCAGGCGATCGCCTGGTCTCTGGCGTTCGCCGCGGCGGCGACGGCGATCGCCCTTGCGGTAGGCGTCGCCACGGCGATCGCCCTGGCGCGGCTGCGCCCGTCGCTTCTCGACGCTGCGGCGCTGCTGCCGCTCGGCGCGTCGGCCGTCATGCTCGGCTTCGGGCTCCTGATCGCTTTCGACGAGCCACCGCTCGACATCCGGGACGCGTGGTGGCTCCTCCCCGTGGCCCAGTCGCTCGTCGCCGCGCCGTTCGTCGTCCGCATCGTCGTCCCCGCGCTCCGTTCCGTCGACCCGCAGCTCCGGGAGGCGGCCGCGGTCCTCGGCGCATCGCGACGGCGGGCGCTGCGCGAGGTCGACCTTCCGCTCGCCGGCCGCGCGCTCGCCGGTGCTGCCGGCTTCGCGTTCGCCGTCGCGCTCGGCGAGTTCGGGGCGACGGTGTTCGTCGCGCGGGCGGAGCATCCGACGCTCCCGGTCGCGATCTTCCGCTTCCTCGGCCGCCCCGGCGCCGAGAACCAGGGGACGGCGGCGGCGCTCGCGGTCGTGCTCGCGCTGCTCACCGTGGCGGTCGTGCTCGTGGCGGAGCGGGCGACCGGGAGCCGGGAGAGGATGGTATGAGCCTTGCCGTCGACGGGGTCGGCGTCGAGCTCGACGGCCGGACGATCCTCGACGACGTGGGCTTCTCCGTGCCTGCGGGCGGGACGGCCGCAGTCCTCGGCCCGAGCGGCAGTGGGAAGTCGACGCTCCTCCGCGTCGTCGCCGGGCTGCAGCGTCCCAATCGCGGGCGGGTCGCGATCGGGGGCACGGACGTCACGGCGACGCCGCCGCACCGGCGCGGCGTCGGCCTCCTGTTCCAGGACGACGCGCTCTTCCCGCACCGCGACGTGCACGACAACGTCGCGTTCGGGCTGCGGATGCGGCACGCGCCGCGCGCGGAGATCGAGGCGCGCGTCTCGGAGCTGCTTGCCGTGGTCGGCCTCGAGGGCTACGGCCGGCGTCCGGTGACGGAGCTCTCGGGCGGCGAGCGGAAGCGCGTCGCGCTCGCCCGCGCGCTCGCGCCGGCGCCGTCGGTGCTCCTCCTGGACGAGCCGCTCGGTGAGCTCGACCGCGTCCTGCGCGAGCGGCTGCTCGAGGAGCTCCGCGCGATCTTCACGGGCGTCGGCGTCACCGCGGTGGTCGTGACCCACGACGTCGGCGAGGCGTTCGCGCTCGCCGACGAGGTCGTCCTGCTCCGCGACGGGCGTGTCGTCCAGACCGCGACGCCGGAGGCGCTCTGGGCCGCTCCCGCCTCCGCGTGGGTGGCGCGGTTCCTCGGGATCGACAACGTCGAGCAGCTCGCAGACGGGCGGGCACGTGTGATCCGCCCCGAGGCCGTCGTGCTCACGCCTGCGACGCCCACGACGCCCGGGGACGCGACGGTGACGGCTGCGGTCCGCGCGGGGGGGCCGCTCGTCCGGCTCGCGGTCGCCTGCGACGACGGACGCTCCTACCGCGCGGTCAGCACGGGGCTCGACCACCCGGGCCCGGGCGACCGGGTCGCGGTCACGTTCGACCCGCTCGGGATCGTCGAGCTTCCGGGCTAGCTGTCGTCGTCCTCCTCGGCCCAGTCGTCGTCGTCGTCGGCGGCGAGCAGGTCGTCGTCGAGATCGAGGCCGGGCTCGTCGTCATCGTCCCAGCTGGCGTCGTCCAGATCGCTCATCGCGGTATGCACCTCGGGTCGTACTCGGGGGACTCCCGCCCCGTCTGGGACGGTCGACCGGAGCCTACCCCGCCGGGACAACGCGGGGCAGCAGGTGCGACTCAGCTCAGCCCGGGTCCACCGATTGGCGTGAACGCGGGGCGCCTGCCGGGGTCGTCACGACGTGCGCGGAACAGGTCGGGAATGCTGTTGCCTTTTCGATCTGTTCCGCGCGCGAAGCGCACCGGCAGGGTTGCGGCCTGGCGGGCCCGGCAGGATGGCCGCCCGCGCCAATCGGTGGGTCCGCGCTCAGCTCAGGCGGCGAGGTCGGCGTCGATGACATCGTCGAGAAGGCCCGAGGCGATCGCCCGCTCGAGCCCGCCGATGCACTCGGGGCAGAACTGCGTGCCCGTCCCGCGACGCAGCTCGCGGAGCGCGGTCGCGAGCGGAAGCGCGGGCCGGTAGACGCGGGACGAGACCATCGAGTCGAACGCGTCGGCGACGTGGAGGATCCGGGCACCGATCGGGATCTCGCTTCCCCCGAGCCCGTCGGGGTACCCGGAGCCGTCGAAGCGCTCGTGGTGGTGCCGGATCGCCGTCGTCGCATGAGTGAGGAAGCCCAGGTGGCCGATGATCCTCTCGCCCTCGACCGGATGCCGCCGCACGACCTCCCATTCCTCGTCGTCGAGCGGGCCCGGCTTCAGGAGCACGGAGTCGGGCATGCCCAGCTTGCCGACGTCGTGGAAGAGCGCTGCGAACGAGACCGACTCGAGCGCCTCGTCGCGGAGCCCGAGCTCGAGGGCGATCGCGACCGCCACCTCCTGGACACGGCGGGAGTGACCTGCCGTGTACGCGTCGCGTGCGTCGACGGCTGCCGCGAGCGTCTCCATCGTCTCCATCGCACGATCCCGGAGGAGCGCGTACGCGTGGGTGAGCGAGGTGTTCTGGCGCTCGATCGTGGCCGCCGCGTCGCGCAGGGCTCGCACGTTCGCCTCCGTGTGCTCGACGTAGTCGAGCTGCGACTTGCGGACGAGGGCGAGCGGGAGCGCGAAGACGATGAGACCCACGATCCCGGCCGCGTCGTAGGCGACCGCGATCATCCCGCCGACGATGCCGTACACGAGGTAGTGGAGGAAGAGCCAGAGGAACCGCTCCCGGATCACGGATAGCCAGCGCTCGTGCGTCTCGAGCGTGATCACGCTCGTGAGGAGGCCGATGTTGACGAGATA
>VGCB01000025.1 GCA_016870235.1 Actinomycetota bacterium
CGCCGCGGCCGCCCACGACGTCGGCGCCACGCTCGTCGTCGACAACACGTTCGCCTCGCCGTACCTGCAGACCCCGCTCGACCTCGGCGCCGACGTCGTCATCCACTCGGCGACCAAGTACCTCGGCGGCCACTCCGACGTCGTCTCCGGCGTGATCGCGACGAACGACGCTGCGATCTCGGAGCGGCTCCGATTCCTCCAGAACTCGCTCGGCGCGATCCCCGGCCCGTTCGACGCGTGGCTCGTGCTCCGCGGCCTGAAGACGCTCGCGGTCCGGATGCGGCAGCACTGCGAGAATGCGCGCGCCGTCGTCGAGTTCCTCTCGGGCCACCCGCGAGTCGAGCGCGTCCTCTACCCGGGGCTCCCCGACCATCCCGGGCACGAGATCGCCGCCCGGCAGATGCGCGACTTCGGCGGCATGGTCTCCTTCCTGCTCGCGAGCGAGGAGGAAGCAGTCGCGACGGTCGCGCGCACGAAGGTCTGGACGCTCGCAGAGTCCCTCGGCGGCGTCGAGAGCTTGATCGAGCACCCGTACCGCATGACGCACGCCTCGACCGCCGACGCGCCGTTCGCCGCTCCCACCAACCTCGTGCGCCTCTCGGTCGGGATCGAATCGGCCGAAGACCTCGTGGCCGACCTCGACGACGCGCTGTGTTGATTGCATGCCTGCACGTCCTTCTCGCGCGTCAGGTGGAGTGAGGGACCGACGTACCTGACGCGCGAGAAGAACGTGCCCACTTGGTCAGGGCTGGGGCTCGAATCAAACGCTCCGTCTCCTGAAGCCAGGGGAACGGGGCTCCCCTAGGGAACCCCTCCTGCACTCGGATCCTCCACCTCGCCCTTCCGCGTCTGGCTTCAGCCAGACGCGACCTTGATCGAGTGCTCGGCCGTGTTCTCGCGCGTCCGGTGGGGTGAGGGACCGACGTACCAGACGCGCGAGAACACGGCTCCACTGTTGTAGGGCTGGGGCTCGAGTCGATCGATTCGTTTCCTGAAGCCAGGGGAACGAGGTTCCCCTTGGGAACCCCTCCGGGACTCGGGTCCAGCACCTCGCCCTTCCGCGTCTGGCTTCAGCCAGACGCGACCCGACGGACGCCGTCGATCACCAGGGCGTCAGAGCGCGGAAGCCCTGATCCCGTGCAGACTGCCTCGTCCCTGGAGACGCGTCTGGCTGAACCTGGATCCACCGATTCGCGCGGGCGGATGCATCCTGCCGGGCCCGCCAGGCCGCGTACCACCTGGGCTTCGCTTGATCTCGATCACCTCGGTGGTGTTCACCCAGGCGGCGCGCTCCGCGCGCGGAACCGTTCGCAAAGGCACACGCATTCACGAACGGTTCCGCGCACGTCCTGACGACCCCGGCAGGCGCGCGCAGTCGAATGATCGAGCGATCACGCGCATCGGTGGATCCAGGCTGAAGCCAGACGCGGAGGCCCTGGGGCACGGCGCCAGACTCGACCTCGAGGGAGGGCCCCCAGGGAACCGGAGGTTCCCGGCTTCAGGATCCGCAGGCTCGCGCGTCTGGTACGTCTGTCCCTCACCCACCAGGCGCGCGAGCCTGCGGCAGCAAACACAGCGGGGTCGAGTGGCTGCCTGTGGAACGCGCCGAGGAGGCGATCGCGGCGGGCGAGGTGACGGACGGGTTCACGCTCACGGCGCTCCTCTGGACGCTGCGGGCTCCCACGAGCCGCTGACGCCCGCGTCGCGAGCACGGTCGTCGCGCGGCGGTCGACGGCCGCGCCACCCGCCGAAACGGAATTGGTGCAAAGTCGACACGCAATCGGCACACGCCGACACAGACACGCAACACCTTCCCCGATAGAATCGATCTCAGGGGAGGAGGTCGGTGGCCCAGGGACAGTGTCCGAAACGGACAGCGCAGGCGGGCGACGACGGACGAGCAGCGGGCGCGGCGGGCGCCGTCGACAGCCGATCACACCGACACCCCCGCACCCGTCGCCGGCCCCCGACCGGCCCTCGGGTACCGTCCCGCCGTGAGGAGCCACGCCCCGATCGACCTCCTCCACCGCGGTCTCGAGCGCGGCGTCGCGAGCTACGTCGTCGAGACGAGCGACGGCCTCGCGCTCCACGACTGCGGCCCGGCGAGAACCCTCGCTGCGCTCGAAGCGGGCCTCGCGGAGCGGGGCCTCGCGTTCGCCGACCTCCGGCACATCCTCCTCTCGCACATCCACTTCGACCACGCCGGGGCCGCCGGCGCGATCGTCCGCGCGAACCCGGCGATCCAGGTCCACGTCTCCGCGATCGGAGCCCCACACCTGATCGACCCGACGCGGCTCGAGGCGAGCGCGCGCCGCCTCTGGGGCGACGCGTTCGACACGCTCTGGGGCGCCGTGACGCCGATCCCCGAGGAGAACCTCCACATCGTCGGCGGGAGCGTCCTCGGGCTCGAGTGCTTCCCCACCCCCGGGCATGCACGCCACCACGTCTCGTACCTCCACGAGGACGGGACGCTGTACGCCGGCGACTCGCTCGGTGTCCGGATCACGCCGGGCAGCTACATCATCCCACCGACGCCGCCGCCCGAGATCGACCTCGACGCCTGGGAGCTCACGATCGAGGAGAGCCGCCGCCGCGCGCCTGCGCGTCTCGCGCTCAGCCACTACGGCGTCTTCGACGACGTCGAGTCGCACATCGACACGCTCGAGGCGACGCTCCGGCTCTGGGCCCGCCGCGTCGAGGAGGGCATGGGCGAGGAGACGTTCACGCGCCTCGCCCGCTCGGAGCTCGCCGCCTCCGATCGCGAGCTGATGCCGATGTACGAGAACGCCGCCACGATCGGCAACTGCCACTCGGGCATCGCCAGGTACTGGCGGAAGCGCAGGGAAGCGGCTGGTTCGTGACGCCCTAGTGCGGCGTCTCACAACCTCAGACAGGAAAGGTCGTTGTGAGACGCCGCACTACCATGCCTTCTTCTGACAGTGCGGCCTCATGGGCGCTGGAGTGACCCGTCGAACGTTGTGCGAGGCCGCACTGGCGCCGCTCGGCCATCGGGAGTTCCGGCTCCTCTTCGCCGGCCGCGTGACGTCGTTCATCGGCAGCGCGATGGCGCCGATCGCGCTCGCGTTCGCCGTCATCCACCTGGGCGGCTCGCCAACCGATCTCGGCCTCGTCGTCGCAGTCGGCGTCGTTCCCCTGATCGTCTTCCTGCTCGTCGGCGGCGTCATCGCCGATCGGATCCCGAAGAACGTGGTCATGGTCTGGTCGAACGTCGGCGCGGCGGCCGTCCAGGGGGTGGCGGCGGGGCTCCTCCTCGCCGGCGTGGCCGAGATCTGGCACCTGGCGGCGATCTCGCTCGCGCGGGGCACGATCAGCGCGCTCTTCTTCCCCGCCTCTTCCGCGATCGTCCCGCAGACGGTGCCGCGGAGCCTGCTGCAGCCCGCGAACGCGCTTCTCCGGCTCGGGATCAACGGCACCAACGTCGGCGGGGCCGCGCTCGGCGGGCTGATCGTGGGCCTGGCCGGCCCCGGCTGGGCCTTGCTCGTCGACGCAGCCTCGTACCTCGTGTCCGCGGTCGTGCTCGCGCTGATGCGGGTCGAGAGCCCCGCGGACGCCGGCGCCAGGCTGTTCCTCGCCGAGCTGAAGCTGGGCTGGCGCGCGTTCGCCGCCCGGACGTGGCTCTGGGTCGTCGTGATCGCGTTCGCGTTCGGGAACGCCCTCGAGTCGGGCGCGATGACGGTTCTCGGCCCGATCGTCGCGGAGCAGTCGCTCGGCGGCGCCACCACATGGGGGCTCGTCCTCGCCGCCCAGGGCATCGGGCTCGTCGCCGGCGGGCTCGTCGCCGGCGGCCTCGTCGCTCTGCGGATCCAGGCGCGCCGACCGCTCCTGTTCGGCGTGCTCGGCGCCTGCGCGCTCCCACTCCCGATCGTCCTGCTCGCGATTCCGGCCCCCGCGATCGCGATCGCCGCCGGCGCCTTCGCCCTCGGCGTCGGGATCGAGGTGTTCGCGGTCAACTGGGACCTCTCCGTCCAGGGACACGTCCCCGCGGAGCTCCTCTCGCGCGTCTACGCCTGGGACGCGGTCGGCTCGATCGCGCTGATGCCGATCGGCCTCGCGATCGTCGGCCCGATCGCCGAGACGGCCGGAACGAGCGCGGCACTGTGGGGCTGCGCCGCGCTCGGCCTCCTCGCGATGACGGCGCAGCTGCTCGTCCGCGACGTGCGCGAGCTCGGCCGCCCCGCGCTCGACGCATAGCCCAGCCGGCGACGCCAGCCCGGCCGGCTATGCGGAGCGGGCCTGGAAGTCCTCGAGCGTCGCGAACTCGAGAGCCGAGACGTGCGTCGCCTCGAGGACGACGGGCGGCGCCACGTCCGCCTCGAGGGCCTCGCGCCAGCGGTCGGCGCAGACGCACCAGCGGTCGCCGGGCTGGAGGCCCGGGAAGCCCCACTCCGGCCGCGGCGTCGAGAGGTCGTTGCCGACGGCCTTCGAGAACGCCAGGAACTCCTCCGTCATCTCCGCGCAGACGACGTGCATCCCCCGGTCCTGTGGCCCGGTGCGGCACGTGGCGTCGCGGTAGAAGCCCGTCAGCGGATCGAACGAGCAGGGCTCGAGCTCGCCTCCGAGGACGTTGCGGCCGGCGGTCTCCACGGCCCCACTCTATGCGAGCGACGGGAACCGCACCGGCGCGAGACGCGGACGGAATATGCTCGGGCGGATGGAGAAGGTGCTGATCGCGAACCGCGGCGAGATCGCCGTCCGGATCGTCCGCGCCTGCCGCGAGCTCGGCCTCGCCACGGTCGCCGCGCACTCGACCGCCGACGAGCACGGCCTCCCCGTCCTTCTCGCCGACGAGTCCGTCTGCATCGGGCCGCCCCGCGCCCGCGACAGCTACCTCAACGTCGACGCGATCGTGCAGGCGGCGAAGCAGGTAGGCGCCGACGCGATCCACCCGGGCTACGGCTTCCTCGCCGAGAGCCCGGCGTTCGCGCATGCGTGCCACGCCGCCGGGATCACGTTCGTCGGCCCGTCCGCCGACGTGATCGAGCGGATGGGCGACAAGGCCGCGGCGCGCGCGGTCGCGCGCGACGCCGGCGTCCCCGTCGTCCCCGGCATCGACGGGATCGCCTCGGTCGAGGACGCGCTCGCTGCGGCGGACGAGATCGGCTTCCCCGTCATGATCAAGGCCGCCGCCGGCGGCGGCGGTCGCGGCATCCGCGTCGCGACCCGCGCCGACGAGCTCGCCGTGCTCGTCGACGAGGCCGCCCGCGAGGCGGAGGCCGCCTTCGGCGACGGCCGCCTCTACCTCGAGCGGATGCTCGTCGGCGCCCGCCACGTCGAGGTGCAGGTGCTCGGCGACGGCCGCGGGAACGCGATCCACGTCTTCGAGCGCGAGTGCACCCTGCAGCGAAGGCGGCAGAAGATCCTCGAGGAGTCGCCCTCGCCCGCGCTCACGCCGGAGACACGGCAGGCGCTCTGCGCGTCGGCGGCGCAGCTCGCCTGCTCGGTCTCGTACGCGGGCGCAGGCACGCTCGAGTACCTCCTCGACGCAACGGGCGCCTTCTTCTTCATCGAGATGAACACGCGCATTCAGGTGGAGCACCCGGTCACCGAGCTCGTCACCGGCCTCGACCTCGTCAAAGAGCAGCTCCGGATTGCCGCCGGAGCGCCGCTTTCGGTCACGCAGGAGCAGGTCCGGCAGACCGGCCATGCGATCGAGTTCCGGATCAACGCCGAGGATCCCACGCGCGGCTTCCTGCCCTCGCCCGGGACGATCGCGGAGCTCCGGCTGCCCGGCGGGCCCGGCGTCCGCATCGACACCGCGATCTACGCCGGCTACACGATCCCGCCGTTCTACGACTCGCTCGTCGCCAAGCTCCTCGTCTGGGGGGTCGACCGCGAGGAGGCGATCGCCCGCGGGAAGCGCGCCCTCCGCGAGCTGCACGTCGAGGGGATCAAGACCACGGCGGCGCTCCACCTCGAGCTGCTCGACGACCCCGCCGTCCGCGCCGGGGCGGTCGACGTCGAGTGGCTCGAGCGGCGGCTCGAGGAGCGCTGATCAGCTCCAGCCGGTCACGAGCCAGCGCCGCGTCCGGAACCGCGCCCACATGAGCGCGAAGCGGACGACGACGAGCACCGTCAGCGCCGACCAGACGCCGGCGCCGCCCCAGCCGTAGACGAGGGTCGCCACGAGCACCCCGCCCGCGGCGACGAAGGCGATCGCCATCGAAAGCGCCAGGTACGGCCCGTCGCCGGCGCCGATCAGGATCCCGTCCAACGCGAAGACGGCGCCGGCGATCGGCTGCATCGCCGCCAGGAACCACCAGGCGGTCCGCGCCTCGCCGAGGACGTCGGCGTCGGAGGTGAATGCGCGCGGGACGAGATCGATCAGGGCGAGAAGCACGAGCGTGAACACGCACCCGAGGGCGACGGAGAGCACGACCATCCGCCGGCCGGCCTCGTAGGCCTCCTCGCGGCTCCCGGCGCCGAGAGCGCGTCCGACGATGATCTGCCCGGCGATCGCGATCGCGTCGAGAACGAGCGCGAGCAGCAGCCAGAGCTGGAAGCCGATCTGGAAGGCGCCGATCGTCGGGTCGCCCGCGCGTGACGCGACGGCCCCGGCGAGGATGAACGCCGCGATCAACGAGGCCGTCCGGACGAGAAGGAACTTCCCGACCGACAGCAGCCGTCGCGCGAGCGCGGGCACGGCATCCGCCCGACCCGCGCCGATGCGACGGAGAACGAGCACGGTCAGCGTGAGACCCATGCAGGTCTGGGCAACGGCCGTTCCCCAGGCGGAGCCGCGGATGCCGAGGTCGAACCCGTACACGAGCACGACCACGAGCACGACGTTGAGCAGGTTCGCCGCCACGAGGACGACGAGCGGCGCGCGGAGGTCGCCGACCCCGCGCAGGAACCCCTGGCCACCGAGCGCCACGAACGCCGACGGGATCCCGATCGCGACGATGCGCAGGTACGTCTCCGCGTACTCGGCCGACCGGCCCTCCGCGCCGACGAGCGAGACGATCGGCCCCGCGAGCACGGCGACGAGGACGGCGAACGGAAACCCGAGCCCGAGTGAGAGCCAGAGCGCCTGCGCGCCGAGCCGCCGGGCTGTCTCGTCCTCCCCCGCACCCGAGGCGCGAGCCACCTGCGCGGTCGTGCCGTACTGGAGGAAGTTGAAGACACCGACGACGCCGAGCACGGTCGCAGCCACGCCGAGAGCTGCCAGCTGCGCCTTGCCGAGATGCCCCACGATCGCCGTGTCCGCGAGCACGTAGGCGGGCTGGGCCGCGAGCGCGCCGAGCGCCGGGACTGCGAGCCGGAAGATCTCCCGGTCGTGGCGAGAGCGGAGGGCGCGCATCACGCGAGGCGCTTCAGCAGCCCCAGCGCCTGCTGGTTCCACGGGACGCGGTGCGTCGTGCCCGCCTGCCCCAGTGCGTCCCGGTGGGCGAGGTACCAGTCGTAGGTTGCGCAGAGCGTCTCCGCGTTCGAGAGCCGCGGCACCCAGCCGAGGAGGTCGCGGGCGCGGTCGATCGCGACGAACGAGTCGCGGTATGCGGTGCGGTAGTGCCACTCGGCGAGCGGCGACAGCCGCGCCAGCTCGAGCGCGCGGAGCGCCAGCTCTGCAGGACGCGCCGGCACAGGGCGCAGCCGGGCGCCGGAGCCCGCGTGGTCGATCAGCGCCTGGAGATCGTCGCTGACCGTGCCGAACCGCTCGGCCCCGACGTTGAGGGCGCGGCCCGCGACGGGAGCGTCGAAGCAGCGGACGACCGCGTCGACGAGATCCTCGACCGCGAGCAACTGGTAGCGGTTCGCGCCGGAGCCGAGGATCGGGATGCGTCGCCCCTCCCGGATCCAGTCGAAGAGGATCTCGAAGACGCCCAGGCGCTCCGGCCCGACGAACGTCTTCGGCCGGACGATCGCGACCTCGAGGCCACGCGGGCCGAAGGCGGCGCAGAGCCGCTCCGCCTCGATCTTGGAGGCGCCGTACGCGCCGACGCCGACAAGCCGGTCGTCCTCGACGATCGGATGGTGGTCGGGGACGCCGTAGACCGCGGTCGACGAGATGTGGACGACGCGGCGGACACCGGCGTCGGCCGCGGCAGCGAGCAGAGTCGCCGTCCCCTCGACGTTGACGGCGCGGATCGCCGCGAGCTCGTTCAGGATCGGCAGCGCCGCAGCTGCGTGGACGACGACCTCGGCGCCGGCGACGAGCGAGCGCACGTCCCGCTCGACCGTGACATCGCCTCTCAGCTCGTCGACGCGGCCGGTCAGCCCGGGGGCGTCGAGCGGCGCCAGGTCGAGCGTGCGCACCGTATGGCCGTCGGCGAGAAGACGGCGCGCGAGGTGCAGGCCGAGGAAGCCGGCCCCGCCGGTGACGGCGACGAGCACGGGTGCGCGCTACCGGCCGGCCTGGATCGCGGGCACCGCTCCGCTCGCGGGGGTCTCGGGCGCCGGCGGCGAGCCGTTGACGAGCACGGCCGCCAGCACGAGGACGGCCATCGCGACGGCGCTCTCGCCGAGGAGGGTGCGGCCCGCCACGCGCGGCATCTCGCCGCGCTCGAGCCGGGGACGGACGACGAGGTGGTGGAAGGCGCCCCACGCGAGCGCCAGCCCGACCACTCCGACCTTGACGAGCAGGATGCGGCCGTAGGACGTCGTCCAGAGGTCGCTCAGGTCGGGCAGCCGGACGACCGCCATGTAGGTGCCCGCGAGCACGACGAGGCCGATGAGGACGACCGCGAGCCGCGCGAACCGCAGGAACGCGTCGCGCCTGGCGTCCCGGGCGAGCGGCCAGACGATCACCGCGAGCCCGAAGACGCCTCCGAGCCACACCGACCCGGCCACGAGGTGCACCCAGTCCGCGAGCTCGGTCAGCGCCGACGAGTTCGGCTCGGTCGCTTGGTGGCCCGAGAGCGACCAGCCGGAGGCGAGGAGCGACCCGAGGCCGAGCGTGACCCACAGGAGCCCCGGGCGATCGAGCACCCAGGCGAGCAGCGCGAAGAGCGCAACGACGCCGAAGCCGACCGTCATCACGAGGAACGCGATCCCGAACCGCGTCTTCTCCGCGAACGGCGACAGGTCGCCGTAGAGCATGTCGAGGAAGCCGAGCTGGAGGGCGTTCGACGACCGCAGGATGAAGGCGAGGATGCCGACGTCGATGACTGCGAACGAGGCGACGGCCGCGGTCGCGTAGAAGGCCTTCCGCGCCCGCGGCCCCGGGTCGACGCTGCGAAGCAGCACGAGCCAGAGGACGAGCGGTCCGAGGAGCGCCGCCAGGGCCACGAACGCCGCCCAGCGTGCGACGTCGTCCTTCCAGGTCATCCCCGACGCGCCCACGGCCTCGGTCGGCGGCGGCGCCGGCACGCCGACGCCGAAGGTGTAGACGCCCGACCCGATGTGCCCGTCCGCCGAGAGCTCGCGCCAGCGGACGGTGTAGGCGCCGCGGTCGAGCTGCTGGAGGCGCGTCACCATCTCCCGGCCCCTGTCGGCGGCGACGACGGGGCCCGACACGAGCCGACCGTCGGCCGCGAACACCTCGATCGACCGCGGCACGATCGTCACCGCCTGGTCGAACCGGAGCCGCACCTCGCGCGGCGCCGTCTCCACACGGGACTGCGTCGCCGGGGAGGTGGAGCCGAGGGTCGCATGGGCGGAGGCGACGGCGGGCACGACGACGGCGACGAGGAGCGCGCCCGCGAGCGCGATCGGCAGCCGTCTCACTTGCTCTCGCCCGCGAACTCGGACAGGTGGCCGAAGATCGGCGCGACGTCGCGATCCGTGTACAGCAGCACCGCGACGACGATGACCGTGACCGCGAACCCGGTGCTCCAGATGGCGAGCCGCGGCCGGATCGCCTTGCCGATGGGGAAGAGCGCCGCGGCCACCAGCACCCAGCCGATCGCGTGGTGGAGGAAGGCGGAGCGCGAGAAGAGCCAGCCGTTCTGCTCGTGCACGAGGAACGAGGCGCCGGAGACCGCGAGCATGCCCGCGGTGACGAGCGACCAGGCGGGCCGGCGGAGGAGGCCGCGGACGACCGCGAGCTCGACGGCACCCGCGATCATCGCGGCCTGCGCCCAGATCGAGTGGGCGATGAGGTGGAGCATCGAGAACGTCGAGAGGGCCGCCACGAGCCAGAGGAGGACGCCGGACGCGAGCGCCGTCGCCGGCCACAGGTAGCGTCGCCACGGCCTGCGGCCGAAGACCGTGGGCCCGACGATCACCTCCGCGAGCAGGATCAGCCCGAGGAGCAGGAAGATCGACGCGAACCACCAATGCGCGATCTCAGGACGCGGTTCCATCGTCTTTCCGGTCGTCGTTCTCGACCCGCCGCATGTCCTCCAGAAGACCAGGAGCGATGAGGAGCGAGAAGACGAGACCCACGAACACGACGAGCAGCGGCGGCTGCCCGAGGTAGTCCCAGAGCCCCTTCTCCGTGTCGCGCAGGAAGACGAGACGGTACGGCTGGGCGATCGCCCAGACGACGCCCGCGAGGATCGTCAGCGGTCCAAGCGCCTCGATCGCCACGAACCGGGCCCGCTTCGTCGTGATGCGATTCTCCGCTCGCTCCTCGAGTCGACCGACGAACTCGTTCATCCCCACCACCTCTTGCCTTGTTGCGCCCACAGTCTGTATCCTCCGCGGCCGGATTGCAAACCGATCCTGCCGCATGCGCCCAGCCCGGAAAACGCCCGAAAGTCCCCTGGGAGCAGGGGAAAAGCGAGAGGGTGCCGCGCCTCAGGCTCCTGCCGACCAGCCGATCTCGCGATGCGAGGCGTCGCAGAACGGCTTGTTCTTCGAGTGCCCGCACCGGCAGAGCGCGATCGTCTCGCGCCCTTCGAGGTCGATCTCCTCACCGTCCGAGTCGACGAGTGTGACCGGGCCGCGGATCTTGTACGGCCCGTCCGGCATGACCTGTACCTTGACATCGCTCATGGGCTGAGCCTATCGCGAACGCGATCGCCGGTTGCAGGCGCAACGGGTCGGGACGGGGGCGTGACGGCCCCGTCCGCGGGTCGCCGGCCCGGCGGAGGGCCCCGGCATCAGGCTCTACACTCGGCCCGTGCACCTGCGGATCTGCTTCGTCACCCCCTTTGCCTGGTCGCAGCCACACGACGTCAACGAGCACGTCGAGGGCGCCGCCTCCGCGCTCCGCGCGCGCGGGCACGAGGTCACGGTCCTCGCGCCGTCGGGGCGCCGGCGCGACCTCCTCGCCGGGCGCCACGCCCTCGCGCGCGGAGGGCACCACGACCTGATCGCGATCGGTCCCGCCGTCCCGGTCTCCCGCAGGAGCGTCGTCGGGGTCGCCTCGCGGGCGAACCTGCGTGTGGCGCTCCAGCAGGGCGCCTTCGACGTCGTGCACGGCTTCGAGCCGGGCCTGCCGAGCATCTCGCAGCTCGCTCTGACCGAGTCGAGCGCCCTCACCGTCGCCACGTTCACGTCGCCCGACCGGCTTCGAGTCCCCTCGACGCGGGCGCAGCGCGACCGGTTCCGGGCTCGGGTGGACGCGCTCCTCGCGACCTCTCCCGAAGCGGCCGAGGCGGCCGCCGACCGCTTCCCCGGCGACTTCGAGGTCGTCCCGGCCGGGGTCGACCTCGAGCGCTTCCACCCAGGGGCGAAGCGGCAGACGATCGTCGCCCACGCCGAGTCGGGCAGCCGTCCGCTCGCGCGGGCGCTCGTCCGGGCGCTCGACGAGCTGCCGGGCTGGGAGCTCGTCCTGCTCCACCGGACGCCGCTGACGGTCCGTCCCGCGATCCCGCGGCGGCTGCGCGACCGCGTGTGCGTGCGGCTCGGCCGGCGGCCCGAGGCGCGCGCCGCGATCCTGAGCGCCGCTGCCCTCTTCGTCCCCGCCACGGAGGAGGGCGACC
>VGCB01000026.1 GCA_016870235.1 Actinomycetota bacterium
CGCCCCGACCTCCTCGTCGTCGGCCAGGTCCTCGGGAGGAGCCCCTTCCTCGAGCACCGCCTCGTCCGTCGCGCCGTCGGCGCCCGGCTCGGCGACCTTCCGGCGCGCCGGGGCCCGGGTCGGCTTCTCCGCCTCGCTCTCGAACGTGATCGGCGTCGCGGGCGCGGGCCCCCCGACCGGGCTCGCGAACACCTTGCCCTCGAGCACGGCGCCGGCGACGACCTTGACCTTCCGCCCCACCTGGGTGGCGGCGCCGGCGACGATCACCTCGACCCCCTCGACGATTCCGACACCGGCCGTCGGGTCGTGCAGCCCGACCTCGACGAGCTTCACCTCCACCTCGGCGGCCTCGGCGATCGGCCCGGCCGGCTGGAGCTCCTCGACCTTGCCCTCCGCGAGCACGTTGACGTGGTCGGCGTGCGCGTGCCCCTCCGCCTCGACGAGGAAGAACCGCCGCTTGGTCACGTCCTCGAGGGCGCGGAGCCGCTCGCCTCCCGCGCCGACGAGCACCGGCAGGATCCGCGGGTGCACCGCCACCCGGTAGGCCTGCACCCCGCGCGCGGCCCCCGCCGCGATCGTGCGGAGCTCGCGCTCCACCTTCATCGCCGAGGTCGAGTCCGAGACGACGATGCCGTCGCCGGCGCACATGGGGCACTTGCGGGTCATGACCTCGCGCGGCCCGTCGGTCACGTTCTGCCGCGTCATCTCCACGAGCCCGAGCGGCGAGATCTCGACCACGTACGTCTTCGTGCGATCGCGCTCCAGCTCCTGCCGGAGCGCCTCCTCCACCGCCTGGCGGTTCTTCAGGTTCGCCATGTCGATGAAGTCGATGACGATGATCCCGCCGATGTCCCGCAGCCGCAGCTGCCGCACGACCTCCTTCACGGCCTCGAGGTTGTTCTTGACGATCGTGTCCTCGAGCCGCTGCGTCGAGTTCTTCGACCGCGAGCCCACGAAGCGGCCGGTGTTGACGTCGATGACGGTGAACGCCTCGGCGTAGTCGAAGATCAGGTAGCCGCCGGAGGGCAGGTCGACGCGGCGCTCGAGCGTCGAGGCGATCTCCTTCTCGACGCCGAACCGCTCAAACAGCGGCTCCTTCTCCTTGTAGCGGTGGACGCGCTCGATCATGCCGGGCGACGTCTTCTTCAGGTAGCCGACGATGCGCTTGTGCGCGCGCTCGTTGTCGACGTGGCACGCCTCGAACCCGGAGGCGAAGAGATCGCGGACGATGCGCAGCGGCAGCTCCGCCTCCTGGTAGATCAGCTCCGGAGCCTTCGCCGTCTTCTCTCGCGCCTGGATCGTCTTCCAGAGCCGCTGCAGGAAGACGAAGTCGCGCTCGATGTCCTCCACCGATGCGCCCTCGGCCGCGGTGCGGACGATGACGCCGCCCTCGGTGATGTCGAGCGCCTGCAGGATGTCCTTCAGCCGCGTGCGCTCCGACTCCTCGAGCCGGCGCGAGACCCCGAGGCCTTCGCCCTGCGGCACGTAGACGAGGAACCGGCCCGGCAGCGAGATCTCGGTCGTGAGCCGCGCGCCCTTCGTCTTCATCGGGTCCTTCACGGCCTGGACGAGGATCGTCTGACCTCGTTGGATCAGGTCCGTGATCTTCTTGCCGTGACGCTTCCCCTCGAGCTCGGGGACGACGATCTCGTCCACGTAGAGGAAGCCGTTCTTCTCGAGCCCGATCTCGACGAACGCCGCCTCCATGCCCGAGAGCACGTTGTCGACGGTGCCGAGGTAGATGTTGCCGGCGATCGAACGCCGCTCGGGCCGCTCGAGGTACACCTCGGCGACCTTCTCGTCCTCGACCACGGCGACACGCTGCTCGCCGACGTCGACCGAGATCAGGAGCTCCCGCTTCGCCTCCGGCAGCGGCGCGCGCCGCGGCTGCTGGCGCCGCCGCGACTGGGAGCCGTTCCGGCTCCGCCGGCTCGAGCGATCGCCCTTCTCGCCCTTGTCCGCCTTGTCGGCCTTGTCGGCCTTGTCCTCGCCGCGGTCCGCCCTCTCGGCGCGCTTCCGCCCGGTCCGCGGCCGCTCGCTGGCACCCGCCTCGGGGCCGTCGTCGGCGACGGCCTCGCCGTCGGCGGTCTTCTTGCGATTGCGTCCGCCTCGACTCCCCCGGCGCCGCCGCTTCCGCGGCGCGTCGTCGGTGCCGTCGGGCGGGTCTTCCTCCGTCGCGTCCGGCAGCTCAGGCGCCGGCCGCTCGACCTCCGGGTCGGCGACGGCAGCCGCAGGTGGGCTCTTCGACTTCTTCAGGAATCGGAACCAGGGCAACGAGATGATCTCCTCGCGTCGGCGCGCGCACGGCCAGCGCCGAAGAGGCGGCCGGCATCGTGCAGCGGGACTTGTCGAAAATGGCAGGCATAAACCTCTCGGAAGGCTAGCAGCGGCGATTCGTTGACTACCTGCTGGCCGGATGACCACAGCTCCCAGGGCTCGAGTCGATCGATTCGTTTCCTGGAGCACGAGGAACCGGAGGGGTCCATTGTGACGTTGGTGTTCGCGGAGCCGTCCGACTGAAGTCGGACGGGGGACGAAAAGGACCAACCCTCGGGACTCCGCGTCTGGCTTCAGCCAGACGCGTACACACACGCCCTACGCCCACCACGTCGTTCGAAGCACCAAGCCACGACTCCATGCCGGTGCTTCTGAGGGGGCCAGGGGGACCTTCCCGCTGCTTCAGGATCCGAGCTCTCTCGCGTCTGCGACGTCGGTCCCTCACCCAGCAGACGCGAGAGAGCTCGGCAGCAAGCCTAGGCGGCTGCGGGCTTGAGCCGCGCGCGGCGGGCGCCGACGGCGCGGAGCCGCTGCGTGAGCCGCGCCCACGCCCACGGCTCGAGCTCCTGGTACCTGGTCTCCGAGTGGCCACGGGTGGCCTCGAGATACTCGAACCAGGCGTCAGCCTCCTCGATCTGCAGCAACTCCTCCGCCAGTTCCTTCTCCGCCACGTGGGCCTCCGGGTCGGTCGTTCGGGATCGGGGCGATCCTAGGACCTGGACCGGACGGACCGGACCGAGCGCCGGGTCAGGCGCGCGGGCGGCGGGATGCGAGCTCGCCGAGCGCGAGCGTGACACCGGCTGCGACAGTCGCCCGCACGAGACGGCCGCGACGCGGCAGGCGACGGACGAGACCGCGCGCCGCGAGGCCGGCGACGAGCGGGAGGGCGAGCTCCGGCCCGATCGTGCGCGCGAGCTCCTGCGGCGAGGCGTCGTCCGCCCGGACACCGGCGGTGCGCCGGAGCGAACCGAGGAGCCGCGTCTGCCGGTTCGCGAGCACGGGGAGCTGGACGGCGCCCGACGTTCCGGCGGAGAAGGCCGCCTGCAGCGTCGCGCGGCGCACCTGCTCGCGACGGACGGCCTCGGCGAGCGCCGGGAGGACGCTCGCGAGGGCCGCTCCCTCCTCCTCGTCGACGACGCGTGCGATCGCCGCCGCGATCTCCTCGACGGGGAACCCCTGACCCGGCGGCACCGGGACGACCTCGGTCGCCGGCACGTACGGCACGTCGCCCGACCACGGCGCCGTCTGGACGGCGACCGCGGGGACGAGCCGGCGCGTCGCCTGGCGCAGCACCCGGACGTCCTCGTCGCCGGGGGCTCCGCCGAGGACGCGCACCAGCACCGACGCACCGTCACCTGTCCCCTCCCGGACGACCGCGCCGCCACCCTCGCGCACGAGCGCCGACCGGAGCTCGCGGGCGAGCACGCCGGACACGTGGACCGGTCGTGCCGACGGGGTCGGCCGCCGCGCCTCGCGGACGAGACCGACCAGCTGCCGCGGCTCGAGCGGGAGCGCCATCAGCGGAACCACCGCCCGGCCCGGCCGCGCGCGTGGATCGCCAGCAGCACGCCGACGGCGAGGAGGTTCGCGACCATCGAGGAGCCGCCGACCGTCACGAACGGCAGCGGGATCCCCGTCACGGGAGCGATCCCCATCGTCATGCCCACGTTCACGAACACCTGGAAGGTGAAGGAGAACACGATGCCGCCGGCGACGACGGCGCCGAAGAGATCCCCGGCGACCGTCACGATCCGCAGGCCGCGCCAGATCACGAGCAGGTAGAGGAGCAGGAGGAGCGACGCGCCGAGGAACCCGCGTTGCTCCGAGAACGACGCGAAGACGAAGTCCGTGTCGTGCTCGGGCAGGTAGAAGAGCCGGGTCTGGCTCGCCTCGTCGACGCCGCGCCCCGAGAAGCCCCCCGCGCCGACCGCGGTGATCGACTGGTTGACGTTGTACGTCGTCCCGCCCGGGTCGGAGCTCGCGTCCGCGAAGCCGGTCAGGCGCTCGACCTGGTACGGCTTCAGGATCTGGATCCCACCGGCGGGCAGCAGCCAGACGACCGAGACGACGAGGACGAGCGCGGCCGCGCCGACGGCCGCGAGCACCCGCCAGCGCGTCCCGACGACGAAGAGGACGGCGGCGAGGCCGGCGACGTAGACGAGCGCGGTACCGAGGTCGGGCTGGAGGAACACGAGCCCGATCGGGACGGTCGCCAGCAGCACGGTCGAGACGACCGCGAGCAGCGAGATGCGGCCCCGGCGGTCGACGAGGAACCCGGCGAGCGCGAGGACGAAGAAGAGCTTCCCGAACTCCGACGGCTGGAACTGGAACGGCCCGAGCTCGATCCAGCGCTTGGAGCCGCGGATCGCGGACTCGAACGCGAACACGAAGAACATGACGGCGATCGTGCCCCCGTAGACGAGCCGCCAGTGCCGCCGCCAGAGATCGGTCGGGATCCAGAGCATCGCGATCAGGCAGACGGCGCCGACCGCGGCCGCCATTCCCTGCCGGCGGACGGCCGCGCCCGGGTCGCCCGGAACGTCGAACCGCGTGATCCCGGCGATCGCCCAGAGGCCGTAGCCGACGAGCGCCGCGACGGCGCCGAGGAGCACCCAGTCGAGATTGCGGACGATCCCCGAGAAGGGAAACGCGTCCGCCCGCCGGGCACCGGCGAACGGCCGCCTCGACCGGCCGGCCTCGGCGATCAATCCGTCCTCACCTCCTCGGCTGCGGGCGCCTTGATGCCGAAGTGCTTTTCGAAGACGCGCATCGCGGCGGGCGCCGCCACCTCGCCGCCGTGGCCGCCGTTCTCGACGATCGCGCAGACGACGAGCTCGGGCACCGCTCCCGCGCCCGAGGGCCCGTAGCCGCACCACCAGGCCTGATCCTCCTTGTGCCCGGGCGGGTATCCCTCGAGGTTGACGACCTTCTCCGCCGTCCCGGTCTTGCCGGAGATCGGGATCGCGTAGGCGCCGAAGGTTCCCGACGAGGTTCCGTACTCGAGGTGGGTCGACTTGAAGAGCGCGTCCTGGATGATCTGGAGGGCCGCCGGGTCGACGCCCGTGGGGCGCGGCGCGTCGCCGGTGAAGCGCCGGCGGACGATCGGCTCCTGCCCCGGCCGCGACGTCTCAGCCTGCTCGGCCACGTGCGGCGTCACGAGCTTCCCCCCGTTGGCGATCATCGCGTAGAAGCGCGCCATCTGGAGCAGCGTCACGGTCACGTCCTTCTGCCCGATCGCGAGCTGGAGCGAGTCGCCCGGGTTCCAGGCCCGATCCCAGTCGTCCTCGTACGCCTGCCGTCGCCACGCGGGGGTCGGCAGCAGCCCGTCCGCCTCGCCGCCGAGGGCGATCCCGGTCGGGGCGCCGAACCCGAACTTCGCCGCCCACTGCTGCATGCGGACGCGCCCCGCCTCGCCGCCGTTGTAGAACCGCATCGCGACGTCGTAGAAGTAGGTGTCGCACGAGCGGGCCATTGCCTCGCCCAGCTGCATCGAGTGCTTGACGAACGGATCCCAGTTCTTGAAGATCTGCTTGTCCAGACCGTAGACGGCGAACGGCGGGCACGGGATCGACTCGTACGGCGAGAGGAGGTGCTCCTGCATCGCCGCCAACGCCGTCACGGGCTTCCACACCGATGCCGGCGGGTACTCGACCTGCGTGACGCGGTTGAGCGCGGGGAAGTTCTTCTCCTTCGCCACCTTGTCGTCGAGGAGCGGCGCGACCTTCTTCGGGTCGAGACGCCCGACCCAGACGGACGGGTTGTAGGTCGGGTTCGAGGCCATCGCCCGGACCGCGCCGTCGCGCGGGTCGATCGCGACGACGGCGCCGCCGTTCGCGAACCAGGACTCCTTGCTGATCGCGAGGGCGATGCTCTCGCGGAGCGCCCGCTCCGCCGCCTGCTGCAGCTGCACGTCGATCGTCAGCCGAAGCGACTGGCCCGCCGTGGGCTCGAGCCGGGTCGACGGCCGGCTCTGCTGGTTGCCCTGGGAGTCGACGCGCATCTGCGCCTCGCCGGCGGCGCCGCGGAGGTAGCGGTCGTACGTGCGCTCGACGCCGCTCCGCCCGACCTTGTCGCCGGCCGCGTAGCGGGCGCCCTGACCCTGCCGCTGCCTCGCCTCGAGATCCTCCGCCGAGATCTCGCCGACGTACCCGAGCACCTGCGCGGCGAGGTTGCCGTACCGGTACTCGCGAAGGTACGTGTGCTGGATTCGGACGCCCCGGAACTCGCGCTGGTGCTCCTTCAGGTACCGCACCTGCTCCTCGTGCACCGCCGTCTTCACGGTCAGCGGCGTCAGCGGATCGGTCCGCAACCGCTCCTCGACCTCCTTGGCGAGCTCCGCCGGTGCGAGGTTGAGGACGGAGGCGAGGCGGCGCACGATCGCATACCGCTGCTTGCGCGGCAGGTCGGCGACCCACAGCTTGACCGAGGTGCTCGGCGTGTTGTCGACGAGGACGCGGCCGTCGCGGTCGAGGATCAGCCCGCGCGGAGCCTCGAGCCGGATCGTGCGGATCTGGTTGGACTGGGCGCGAACGAGGTAGCGATCGCCCGACTGGACCTGGAGCGACCAGAGTCGGACGAAGAGCACGGCGAAGGCGGCGAGGACGATCGCGCCGAGGATCGAGACGCGGAGCGCGAGGCCGGGAGTGAGACGGTGCGGCGGCTCGAGCCCGGGCTCCGGCGGCAGGAAGCGTCCCGAGCGGCTGCGCGGCTCGTCGTAGGGAGAGCTAGCCAAGGAGCTCGACCTCCCGCGGCTCCGCGGGCTCCGGACGCCGGCCGAGCAGTCGGCGGATGAGCCGGTGCAGGAGCAGGGCGAGCGCGACGTCGAGCACCGCGGCCGGGACCAGCGGCCCGAGCACGTGCCCGGCATCGACCGGGTCGCCCAGCAGGGCGGTCAGCGCGTACCCCGCGAGCCCGACCCCGATCGAGAGGACGAGCACGGCGGCGTACGGCGCGTAGGCGCGCCCGCGACCGGTCGTCTCCGCGTAACGGCCGGCCCAGTAGCCGGCGAGGAGGAGCAGGAGCGAGGTGACGCCGAGCCGGCCGAGCGTCGCCGTGTCGACCAGGAGGCCGCCGGCGAACCCCGCCCAGGCGCCGGCGAGGGCTCCGCGGTTCCAGGCGACGAGGACGACGACGACGAGCAGGACGTCGGGAGCGACCCCGCCGACGTCGGCCCCCCCGACCGCGGACACCTGGACGAGCGCGACGACGAGGACGAGCGCGGCCGCCCGCAGCGCGCCGATCACGGCTCCCCCCGCTTGCGCACGAGCACGAGGACGGCGTCGATCGCCTCGAAGTCGACGAAGGGCTCCACCTGCACCTGCGTCCAGATGTCGGTGTCCGACCTGCCGACGCTCGTCACCGTGCCGATCGGGATGCCGCGCGGGTAGAGCGAGGCGAGCCGCCGCGAGCGCCACCCGGCCGTGACGACGAGGTCGCCGGCCTCGACCGACTCGCTCTTGGGAACGCGGTCGAGGATGAGCGCGGAGCCCGGAGCGCCGCGGTGCTGGACGATGCCGCTCGCGGTCGAGCCGACGACCTCCGCCGACACGGCGCTCGTGTCGTCGAGCAGGAGCGTCACCCGGGACGTGGTCTCGCTGACGCGGGTGACCACACCGACGAGCCCGTCGCCGGCGACGACCGGGTCGTCGACCTCGACGCCGTCGCGCGTGCCGGCCGCGACGACGAGCGCGCGCGAGAAGGCCTCGGAGGGACGCGCGACGACCGAGGCGGCGACGCCGTCGTAGTCGTCGGGGAACCGCGGCCCGGTGCGGAAGTCGAGCAGCGACTGCAGCTCGGCGTACTCCGTCAGCGCGAACGCGTTCTGCGCGACCTGCTGGCGCAGCTTCTGGTTCTCCCTCTTCAGCTCCTCCGCGTCGGACTTGGCATCGAAGAGATCGTCCAGCCAGCCGTACGCGTCGCGGAAGGGTTGTGAGACGCGATCGGCCGCGACGACGAGCGGGTGGACGGCATCGGCGGCGAAGGCCTGCGCGCCCGAGAGCGGACCCTCCCCGTCTTCGCGGTAGGAGAGGCTGATGAGGACGACGGCGGCGAGAACGAGCACGCCGAGCACGAGCCGGCGGCGGAGCGCCCTGCCGGTCGGCGAGCGGAACGGCCCGCCCGGCGAGGAGCGGGATCCTCTGCTCGTCGATGAGGGGTGCTGCCCCTGAGCGGTACGCCGGACGCTCGCGCCCAGCACCGCCGTCCGTGCGGTGCGGTTTCGAGGCACCGGACGAGTGTACCCGGCCGGGATCACGCGCCCGGTCGAGGGCGGTGCCCGCGCAGGTCGGCCGGGTTCGCCGCCTCTCCGGCTGCGTGCTCACGGATGGCTCGCGTCGGGTGCCGCGGCGCGCTCCCGGCCGCGCCACGCAACACACCTATGAGACCCGGCGCACCTATTAATAGGTGTGGTCGGGGGACGGGAGCGGTGGCCGGCACCCCCAACGGTGTCTCCTCTCCGTTCAGCGTTGCGACAGCTGCGGGAGGCCGAGAGACGCGAGCCGGCAGACCGCGGGGGTCTCCGGGTGCTACCGGCGGCCGCGGAACCGGCGGAAGCGCGCGCGGTTCGCGTGCTGCGGGGTGCAGTAGGCCTGGCGGCGGTGGCGGCGCGCGAAGACGATGCCGCACTCGGGGCACCGCGCCAGCGGCGTCTCGCCGACGAGAGCTTCGCGGCCTCGAGGTACGCCTGGCCAAGAAGCGTCGACGCGCAGGTCTGCAACGCGAAGTGCGATCCGTTGCCGTTTCGGGACTCGGCGGGCTCCTCGACGAAGTCGACTCGCGTCTCGCCCATGCCGCGCCGGATCGCCGCGACGACGGCGTCGGCCGGCGGCACGACGCCGGCGTCCTCGGGGAGCGCCTCCTGCCACTGCTGCTCGACCTGCTCCCCCGCCTCGTCACCGGCACGCCGCGCCGCGTCGAGATCGTGGGCGAGGACGAGGACGCCGCGAAGCACGTCGCGCTCCGCCCACCACGCATCGAGGCTCTCGACGAACGGCGCCTCGTGCGTCCGCAGGAGACCGAACCGGCCGGCGAAGCGCGCGGCGTCCGCGGCGTCCTCGATCGCGACCAGATGCCCGAGCACACCGATGCCCGGGTCGAGGGCGTATTCGCGAGTGGTTCTCTCGTCGAGCCAGATCTCCCCCTCGACGATCCGCGCGACTCCCCTGACCCACGTGGGCCAGGACGCCGATCGAGTCATGAGTCCACGGTACTGAGCACCCCTCGAACCGGCAGCGGCGACGCCACGGCGACGGGCGGAGCCGCCACGAGCGGTCCGGCCACGGTCACCAACAACTCGGCGGTGACCCAGCAGTCGACGCAGCACCAGAACGTGACGCAGAAGTCGTGGAAGGACTGGTGGGCCGACAACTCCACCACCACGACGACGACGAACAGCCACAACCAGGCGAACGGCAACACGACGCATGGTTCGGCGGTGAACGGTCAGGGCAACACCGGCAACACGGTGAAGCGCTCCAGCCGCCGCTCGTACCTGCCGCTCGTCTAGAGCCAAAGGGACATGAGGAGACGACGATGCCGGTAGAGGCGAAGCGAACGGAGGGAGGACGCGAGACGGGTTGCCTGACAACCCCGTCGACCGTGCTCCGGGCCGCGGCGACGCCGACGCCGGCATCGGAAGCTCCGCGGAGAGACGAATCGATGAGAACGCTCAGGGCGGTGCGCGACCGGGTTCCGAACCGCGTTGCGCATACCGGGTGCGACACCGACCCGGGATCCGGCCGCACCGCCACGCAGCGTCCGATCGAGGAGGCTCCGCACAGGTAGGTGAAACGAGACATCGCCGCCGGCCGTGGGAGAGCGGCCGGCGGCGTCCCACTCGAGGTCGCTGGTCAGTACGGGGGATCGGGGCCGAGAGAAGCGCACGTCAGGTCTTCCGCCCGTCTGCCCGGAACGACATTCCCGGCAGACGAGCGGAGGACCGGCGAGCGGAAGACCGACCCCTCCCAGCAGGGTCGACCGCAAGGACGATGGCTCCGGGTCACGTGGGGTGACCCGGGGCCATCGTCGTCTTCGGGGTCGCGTCCCGACTGAGGCGAGGCGCCGCACAGGATCGAGCTTCGAGGCTCCGATCTCCGTGGTGATCGACCGCGTCCGTTGGTTCGCGTCTGGCTGAAGCCAGACGCGGGAAGGACGGAGGGTGTCCGCATCCTCCCCGTCCGACTTCAGTCGGACGGCTCCGCGAACACCCACGTCCTACCGGTCCAGAACACACGGAGGGGTTCCCAAGGGGAACCCCGTTCCCCTGGCTTCAGGAAAGGAATCGTTCGGCCCGAGCCCCAGACCTCTCCGAGCGGGCCGTGTAGCCGGCTACCGCTTCCCGTTGCGGCGCGAGCGGTTCGAGCGGTTCGAGCGGTGGATCGCCTCGAACTCCTCGAGGCTGCGGCCCGAGCCGACGGCGACGCACGTGAGCGGGCTCTCGGCCAGGTGCACCGGCATGTGGGTCTCGTGGCGCAGCCGCTCGTCGAGCCCCTGGAGCAGCGCGCCGCCGCCGGCAAGCACGATGCCGCGATCCATGATGTCCGCGGAGAGCTCGGGCGGCGTCTTGTCGAGCGTCGACTTGATCGCGTCGATGATCTGCGAGACCGGCTCGTCGAGCGCGCGCCGGATCTCGTCGGAGGAGATGATCACCGTCTTCGGCAGGCCGGTCAGCATGTCGCGGCCGCGCACCTCCGCCTGCACCTCGTCGACGAGGCGGTAGGCGGAGCCGATCTCGAGCTTGATCTCCTCGGCCGTCTGCTGGCCGATCAGGAGCTTGTACTCCTTCTTGATGTGGTTGACGATCGCCTCGTCCATCTCGTCGCCGCCGACCCGCAGCGACTGCGAGACGACGATGCCGCCGAGGGAGATCACCGCCACTTCGGTCGTGCCGCCGCCGATGTCGACGATCATGTTCCCCGTCGGCTCCGCCACCGGGAGCCCGGCGCCGATCGCGGCCGCCATCGGCTCCTCGATCAGGTAGGCATGGCGCGCGCCGGCCGACAGCGTCGCCTCCTCGACCGCGCGCTTCTCGACGCCGGTGACGCCGGAGGGCACGCAGACGACGACGCGCGGGTGCGCGAAGCGATGCTGGTGCACCTTCTGGATGAAGTGCCGGAGCATCTGCTCGGTGACGTCGAAGTCGGCGATGACGCCGTCCTTGAGCGGGCGGATCGCGGAGATCGTGCCGGGCGTCCGCCCGAGCATCCGCTTCGCCTCGACGCCGACCGCGTGGACGTCGCCGGTGCGCTGGTCG
>VGCB01000027.1 GCA_016870235.1 Actinomycetota bacterium
GAGGTCGGCGCGCACGGAGGCCTCCTGGTCGACGGGCTACACACACCGCCGACCTTCGACACCCGGATACGTGCTCCCTACACGGTGCTCACGGGCCTGCCCGTGAATTACCGATCAACCATCTAGCGGGTCGGCGGCAGGCCGCGAAGTACGGTTTCCCGTAGAGGTCGGCCTACCGCGGCCTGGCCCCCACCACGCTCGGCATCATCAGGACGGATGCCGCAGCCCGCCCCGCACACGACCGCGACGATCGCAGCGGAGCTCGACCGGGCGCGCCTGCTCACCCACGAGCTGCTGGCTCCCCTCGACGACCAGGCCCTGACCGCCCAGGTGTCGCCGCTGCAGTCGCCGCTCGTCTGGGACTACGCCCACATCGCCTACCTCGAGGAGCTGTGGCTTCTCCGCCGCGTCGGCGGTTCCGATCCGCTCGACGGCCGTTTCGACGACCTCTACGACGCGTTCGCGCACGCCCGGTCGGAGCGCGGCGGTCTGCCGATCCTGCGGCCGGATCGCGCCCGCGCCTACGCCGCGGAGGTGCGCGGGCACGTCCACGACCTCCTCGAGCGCGTCGAGCTCGACGAGGGCGACCGGCTTCTTCGCGACGGATTCGTGTTCGGCATGATCGCCCAGCACGAGCTCCAGCATCGAGAGACGATGCTGCAGACGCTCGGTCTCGGCTCGGAGCCCTACGAAGTAGCGCCGGCAGTGGCTGTCCCCGCGTCCGGCGGCGTCGTCCGGGTCGACGGAGGCACGTTCAGGATGGGAGCCGACGGCGAGCCCTGGGCCTACGACAACGAGCTGCGATCGCACGAGATCCGGCTCGAGGGCTTCGCGATCGACCGGTTCCCGGCGACGACCGGCGCCCTCGCCGCGTTCGTCGCCGACCGGGGCTACGAGACCCGCTCCCTCTGGACCGAGGCAGGCTGGACGTGGCTCCAGGAGGAAGGAGCGGGAGCACCGCTCGGTTGGGTGCGCGACCAGGGAGGCTGGGCGCGCTGCCGGTTCGGCCGGCTCGAGCCGCTCGACCCCGACGCCGCCGCCGAGCACCTGAGCCACCACGAGGCCGATGCGTACGCGCGCTGGGCCGGCGGTCGACTTCCGACCGAGGCCGAGTGGGAGCGGGCGGCACCCCTCCTCGACGGCGTCGGGGCGACGTGGGAGTGGACGTCCTCGACGTTCGGGCCGTATCCCGGCTTCGAGGCGTTCCCCTACCGGGAATACTCGGAGGTGTTCTTCGGCGACGACTACCGGGTGCTGCGGGGCTCGTCCTGGGCGACCGACTCGCTCGTGGCTCGCCCGACGTTCCGTAACTGGGACTACCCGCAGCGACGCCAGATCTTCGCCGGGGTTAGGGTGGCACATGACGTGTGAGACGGTGCCGCGGGTCCGGATCGACCGGGTGTTCGCCGACGACGACCGTCGCTCTGCACTGCACGACGAGACGTTCTGGAGCCTTCGCGAGACCCCGAAGCAGCTGTCGCCGAAGTGGCTCTACGACCACGAGGGGTCGCTGCTCTTCGACCGGATCACACGACTGCCCGAGTACTACCCGTTCCGAGCGGAGCGGTCGATCATCCTCGAGCGCGCCGCCGAGATCGCCGGGGCGACGGCCGCGGAGACGCTCGTCGAGCTGGGCTCGGGCACCTCCGAGAAGACGCGGCTCCTTCTCGATGCGCTCGTCGCCGCCGGCACGCTGAGGCGGTTCGTGCCGCTCGACGTCAGCGAGGAGATCCTCCGGTCGAGCGCCGCGGCCATCGCCGAGCGGTATCCGGAGCTCGCGGTGCACGCCATCGTCGGCGACTTCGAGCGGCACCTGGCCGCCATCCCGCCTGGGCGGAACCGGCTTGTGGCCTTCCTCGGGTCGACGATCGGCAACCTCCACCCGGAAGGACGCTTGCGGTTCCTCGCCCGCGTCGCCGCGATTCTCGACGAGGGCGACACGCTGCTCCTCGGAGTCGACCTCGTCAAGCCTGCCGACCGTCTCCGCGCCGCCTACGACGACGCCCTGGGCCTCACCGAGCGGTTCATCCGCAATGGACTTACGGCTGTCGATCGCGAGCTCGGCTCGTCGTTCTCGTCTGCCCCGCTCGACTACGAGGCGACCTGGGATCCGGTGCGCTCCTGGATGGACATCTCGTTCCGGGCCCGCGAGGCGATCCGGATCCCGGTGCCCGTCCTCGAGGTCGAGGTCGAGCTGGCGGCGGATGAGCAGCTACGGATGGAGGTGAGCACGAAGTTCACGCGGGCCGCCGTCGAAGAGGAGCTCACCGCCGCCGGTCTGCGGCCGACTGCATGGTGGACGGACGGGCCCGGCGACTTCGCGCTCTGTCTCGCCGTCCCCGCCGCAGGCTGAACCGACCTGCGCCCGGAAAGGGCGCGTCAGGGAAGCGGAACCGCGAGCACCGGCACCGTCGACTGGTGCAGGAGCTTGAACGGCACGGAGCCGAGGATCGCACCCCGAATCGGCCTCTCGCTCCACGTGCCGACGACGATCATGGCCGCATCTCGCGCCTCGGCGACGCGGACGACCCTCGGCCGGCCGCTCCTCGAGGACGAGCCGCTCGGCGGCCACGCCCTGCGCCTCTGCCGCCGCGAGTGCCTTCGCCGTCCGCTCCTCGCCGATCTCCATCAGGGCCTTGCGATGCTCGCGGTACTCCTCGCCGACCGACCGGCCCGGCGGCTCCGCGGCGTAGACCACGACAAGCGGCGACCCGAGCGACAAGGCGAGCCGGATCGCCTGCGCGAGCGCGGCTTCGGCACATTCGGAGCCGTCGTAGCCGAGGACGATCTCGCCGCTCATGCCGCCTCGCTCGGCTCTGCCTGCGCTGGGACGGTCATCGCATCGACCGACTCGAACGGCTTGCGGCCGAAGAACCGCTCGTTCCCCGCCAGACGCCAGACGACGAGGAGGATGAGCCCGAGGATGAGGAACCCGAGCCCGATCGCCAGGGGCACGCCCATGCCGAGGATCGACTGTCCGGAGTACGACGCATCGGGATCGGCGAGATCGATCGCCGACTTGATGCAGAGGTACCCGAGGATGACGGAGCCGACGAGCGGTGCGATCCCGATGAACACGAGGTTCTTGACCGAGTGCAGGAGCCGGTGCCGGTAGAAGATCGCACACGCGATGCCGGTGAGCGCGTAGTAGAACGCGATCATCAGCGACAGCGCCGACAGCGTGTCGAAGAGGAAGTTCTCGGAGGCGGCGTTGACGGGCACGTACCAGGCGATGGCGAGCGCCGCGATGACGACGGTCGAGAACCACGGCGTCCGGAAGCGAGGATGGATCCGCGCGAAGAGTCCGGGCAGCGCGTTCTGCCTCGCCATCGAGAACGACGTGCGCGAGGCGGGGATGATCGTCGTCTGCGTGGAGGCGAGCGCCGACGTGACGATCGAGAGAACGACAAGCTTGTCCCACGGGCTGCCGAGAACGTCGGCAGCGAGGAAGCTGAAGATCGCGTCGTCGTCGTCGAAGTCGGCGAGCGTCTCGAGACCCGCGAAGGAGACGACGGCGGTCGAGACGAGGAGGTAGGTGACGACGAGGACGATGGTCGAGACGACCGCGGCCATCCCCGGCGCCCGCGTGCCGTCGCGAGTCTCCTCGGTGAGGTTGACGGCGCTCTCCCAGCCCCAGTAGATGAAGACGCCGATCAGCATCGCCGAGACGAGCGCCGAGAAGCTCGAGACCTCGAACGGCGAGAACCAGCTGCCGCTCGGCTTCACCGACCCCTCGCGCCCGTCGCCGGAGAACACCTTGACGATGGCGACGATCGCGAAGAGGAGCAGGGCACCGACCTGGCCGATGATCATCACCGACTGCAGGCGCGCCGAGACCTCGGTGCCGATGATGCAGATCGCGGTCATGATCACGATCGCGGCGACGGCGAGCACCATCACCGCGGTCTTCGAGCCCGCGGCGCCGTCCCAGCCGAAGAGGAGGTAGAAGTAGCGCGCGCCGACATCGGCGAGCGAGCCGATGACCAGGATCCCCGTCGTGCAGATCGCCCAGCCGCCGATCCAGCCGAACCACGGCCCCATCGTGCGCGTGATCCACGAGAAGCTCGTGCCCGCGTCCTGATCCGCCTTGTTCATGTAGAAGAACGCGGCCGCGATCAGGAACATCGGGACGAAGGAGGCGAGGAGCGCGCCCGGCGCCTGGAACCCGACCACGACCGTGACCGTTCCGATCACCGCGGCGAGCGAGTACGCCGGCGCAGTCGACGCCAGCCCGATCACGAGCGCGTCGAGGAACCCGATCGCGTTGTGGTCGAGCTCGGGCTCCGCCCTCGTCCGTTCGGCTGCCATCGCGCGCCTCCCGCCGCAGTTGACGGGTGGACGCTACTTCGCAGCGGGGCAAATGGCCAGAACGTCGTCGCGGGGGGACTGGAGTCCGTCCCGCCGTCGCCCGACTGGGCGCGGGAGCACCGGAATCCGATAGAAAGAGCCATGCGCATCCTCGTGATCGGAACGGGAGGCGTCGGCGCGGCCTTCGCCCGAATCGCCGCCCGCCGCTCGTTCTTCGAGCACTGCGCGCTGGCCGACTACGATGCGGGCCGCCCGGCGAAGGTCGTCGCGAACCTCGGCGACGACCGCTTCAGCGCGCACCGGATCGACGCCTCCAGACAGGACGAGATCGTCGCCCTGATCCGCGCGACGAAGGCCGACGCCGTGCTCAACTCGGTCGACCCGCTGTTCAACGTGCCGATCTTCGACGCCTGCGGTGAGACCGGCGTCACGTACCTGGACATGGCGATGACGCTGTCGGAGCCACACCCGACGAAGCCGTTCGAGGAGGTCGGCGTCATGCTGGGCGAGCACCAGTTCGCGCAGGCGGACGCCTGGGCGGAGCGCGGGCAGCTCGCGCTCGTCGGGATCGGGATCGAGCCCGGGGCCGCGGACGTGTTCGCACGCCTCGCCGCCGACGACCTCTTCTCGGAGATCGACGAGGTCGGGATCCGCGACGGCGCGAACCTGGTCGTCGAGGGCTACGACTTCGCGCCGACGTTCTCGATCTGGACGACGATCGAGGAGTGCCTGAACCCGCCCGTGATCTGGGAGCGCGACCGCGGGTGGTTCACGACCGACCCGTTCTCCGAGCCGGAGGTGTTCGACTTCCCCGAGGGGATCGGCCCCGTCGAGTGCGTCAACGTCGAGCACGAGGAGGTCGTCCTGATCCCGCGCTGGGTCGACTGCAAGCGGGTGACCTTCAAGTACGGCCTCGGCGACGAGTTCATCGAGGTGCTGAAGACCCTCCACAAGCTCGGGCTCGATCGGAAGGAGAAGATCCGCGTCAAGGGCGTCGAGGTCGCGCCGCGCGACGTCGTCGCCGCGTCGCTCCCCGATCCCGCGACCCTCGGCGACAAGATGACGGGGAAGACCTGCGCCGGCACGCTCGTCACCGGCCGCGGCAAGGACGGCGCGCCGCGACGCGTCTACCTGTACCACGTGGTCGACAACCAGTGGTCGATGCGCGAGTACGGCTCGCAGGCGGTCGTCTGGCAGACCGCCGTCAACCCGGTCGTCGCCCTCGAGCTGCTCGCCTCGGGAGCGTGGAAGGGCGCCGGGGTCCTCGGCCCCGAGGCCTTCCCGCCCCATCCGTTCCTCGATCTGCTCGCCGAGCACGGCGTCCCGCACGGGATGCTCGAGCTCGAGTGCGGCCGCTCGGACCCGTAGGGCTGTTCCGACCACGGCCGACGGCCGCACGTGGCCGCTTTGCGGCGAGAGCGCCCATGTCGGAAGAGCGAGCGGACGTCCTTCGGCGACCGGGCAATTCGCCAGGATGCGGATGGTGCCCCCCTTGGCGTCAGCGACCGAGCGTGTGGCGAAGGGCGGCCTCGAGCCGGGGATAGGCGAATCGGAAGCCCGACGTCTCGAGCCGCGTGGGCAGCACGTGCTGACCGGCCAGGAGCACCTCTCGCGCGAGCTCGCCGAACGCCATCCGTGCGGCGGCCGCCGGTAGGGGAGCGACGCACGGCCGGCGGAGGACGCGCGCCAGCGTCCGCATCGCGTCCGCGTTGGTGCAGGCCTCCGGGGCCACGGCGTTGACGGGGCCGTCGAGCCCGTCCGTCGTGATCGCGTGGAGCACAGCGGCGGTCAGGTCGTCGAGCGAGATCCAGCTCCACCACTGCCGCCCGCTGCCGACACGACCGCCGACGCCGGCTCTGAACACGGGTAGAAGCCTCGGGAGAACGGCCTCGAGCACGACGCCGATCCGCAGGTTGACGACGCGGATGCCGGCGTCGTGGGCAGGCGCGCACGCGGCTTCCCAGGCGTCGCAGACGCCGGCCAGGAATCCCGAGCCGCGCTCGCTCGCTTCGTCGAGCGGCTCGTCGCCCCGGTCGCCGTAGAAGCCGATCGCCGACGCAGACACGAGCACGGACGGCCTGTGCTCGAGCGACGCAAGCGTCTTGGCGAGGAGCTCGGTGCCCCTGACGCGGCTCTCGACGATCTCGCGCTTCCGCGCCTGCGTCCATCGCCGTCCGATCGGCTCGCCCGCGAGGTGAACGACCGCGTCGACACCTGCCAGTGCTTCGGCCTCGAGGAGCCCCGCGCCAGGATCCCAGACGATCCCTCCGGGCTGCGGCCGGCGTGAGACGGTGATCACATCGTGCCCACCGGTCCGAAGAAACGCCGCCAGTGACCGCCCGATCAGGCCGGTGCTGCCCGTGATCGCCACGCGGAGCGGAGCCTTCGCATCGGTGTGCCGCCGGAGATCGTCGGCCAGCCTGCGGTCGCGGTACGCGAAGGTGCGCGCGAGCGTGCGCTCGGCGTAGCGACGTCCCAGAAGGCTTCCGAACAGTCCGAAGGGGAGCCGGTAGGTGATCTCGTCCTCGAGCGTCGAGGTCTCGCCGGTCGTCGGGACGAACCGGTGGACATGCTCCCAGGACGCGAACGGACCGGACTCCTGGCGGTCCGCGAACTGCCGATTCTGCTCGTACGAGTGATGGACGGCGACCCAGCGCCGCCTCAAAAGCCCATGGTGCAGTTCGATCACCGCGCGGTCGCCGTCACGGATCGTGCCCCGGCGCTCGATCTCCCGAACACGCTGCCACGGTGGCGCGAGCCGCTCGAACGCTCCGGGCCGTTCGTGCCAGGCGAACGCGACGTCCGCCGGAACCGGCAACGGCGACCGCTGTCTGAACGTGTGAGTGCTGACCGAAGCTCCATGTGCAAGGGGTGACGCCGCCCGGAAGTCCCGGCGGCGGGAGGACGCTGTCTCCTCCCGCCGCCATGGACGTTCAGCCGAGCAGACCTGCCTTCTTGAGAGCGTCGGCGACGCTCTTGGGGACGATCACCTTGTCGATCGCGTGCACGACGCCGTTGGACGCGGCGATGTCGGCGCGCCTGACGATGGCGCGGTTGAGGCCGGCGGAGTCGGCGAGCTGGAGCTTGCCGCCCTTGATCGAGAGTGCGATCTGCCCGTTGGCGTTCTTGCCGAGAAGAGTCGGCACCTTGCTGCCCTGCTCGGCGGCGGCGATCGCGTCGGCCGCGACGACCTTGGAGCCCAGCACGTGGTACTGAAGCACCTGGACGAGCAGCTTCTTGTTCTTCGGATCCGTCAGCGCGGCGGTCACACCGGGCACCGCCTTCTCGAGCGCGGCAAACGCGTAGTTCCGCGGTGCGAAGACGGTCAGCTGCGCATCGGGGCTCCCGAGCGCACCGACCAGGCCCGCGGCCTGGACCAGCGAGACGAGCGTGGAGAAGTTCTTGTTGCCGGCGGCGACCTCGACGATCGAGGGGCCCTTGACAAGGCCGGCCTTCTGGAGCGCGCTGACGAGGCTCTTCGGGACGAGGACGGTATCGATGACGTGAATGACGCCGTTGCTCGCGGCGACGTCCGCGGTTGTCACGATCGCCTTCGAGAAGCCGGCCGAATCGGTGATCTGGATGCTCGAGCCCGAGAGCGCGAGCGCCAGCTGGCCGTTCGCGTCGCCGCCGAGCAACGTCGGCACCTTCGACCCGGCCCGGGCCGCATCGACCGCAGCAGGCGACTTGATCTCGCTCCCGAGGACGTGGTGCTTGAGCACCTGCTCGAGCAGCGGCTTGTTCGCGGGATCGGTGAGAGCCTTGGTGACGCCGGGAACGGCGGCCTCGAGCTTCGTGAACGCGTCGTTCGTCGGCGCGAACACGGTGAGCTTCGCGTTGGCGTTGGAGAGGGCGCCGGCGAGACCGGCGGACTGGACGAGCGACACGAGCGTCGAGAAGCTCGGGTTGCCCGCGGCGACGTCGACGATGGTGCCACCCGCCTGCGGGCGGGCACTCGCACTGACGGCGACTGCGAGGACGGCGACGAGAGCCGCCGCGAGAACGGCAATACGGGTCTTCACTGGAGATCTCCTTCGCGAGGGGGTGTGTGGCGGGAGGGCGCACGGCCCTCCCGCCCTGCCGGGCCGACCTGCCGCCGAGGCGTGAGGTACTCCGACGACTGCGCCCCGGTCAGCTGATCAGGCCAGCCTTCTTGAGCGCGGCCGCGATGCTCTGGGGCACGATCACCTTGTCGATGACGTGAACGACGCCGTTCGACGCGGCGAGGTCGGTCTTCGTCACGGTCGCCATGTTGAGCCCGGCGGAGTCCGCGATCATGACCTTGCCACCCTTGATCGAGAGCCCGATCTGCCCGTTCATGTTCTTGCCGAGAAGCGTCGGGACCTTCGCTCCCTTCTTGGCAGCGGCGACCGCGTCCTTCGCCATCACGGTGGAACCGACGACGTGGTACTGAAGCACCTGAACGAGCAGCTTCTTGTTCTTCGGATCCGTCAGCGCGGCGGTCACGCCGGGGACGGCCTTCTCGAGGCTCTTGAACGCGGCGTTCGTGGGAGCGAAGACGGTGAGCTTCGCCTTGCCGTCGGAGAGCGCCCCGACGAGCCCGGCGGTCTGCACGAGCGAGACGAGCGTCGAGAAGCTCTTGTTCCCGGCGGCGATGTCGACGATCGTTCCCTCTGCAGCCGGACGGGCGCCCGCGGTGCCTGCGACGGCGGCGCCCGCGACGGCGGTCACGGCCAGTAGTGCGAGTAGCTTCCTCATCTTGTCCTCCTTTTGTCGATGTTTCTGCTTCTACGGAGCCACCGCGAGAGCGGATGACGAACTGGGAGAAGAAGCATCCGTCGACCATCGGGAGCCGAATCAGTTACGGTGGAAAGCGCATGCGAGACCGACTGGAAGGAGCGTCCGACACGGCGCTCGTCCTCGCTGTCGCGGGTCGCAGCGATGCCGCTCTCCGGGAGCTCCATCAGCGACACGCAGGAGCGCTCGTGGGGCTTTCCCGACGCGTCACCGGCAACGCCGACCTTGGCGCGGAGGTGGTGCAAGAGGTCTTCGTCCGCCTCTGGGAGACGCCCTCGCGCTTCGATCCCGACCGCGGCTCGCTTCGCTCCTTCCTTCTCGCTGACGTCCACGGCCGCGCCGTCGACCTCGTCCGCGCCGAGACCGCGCGCCGGCGCCGTGAGGAGCGCGACCAGGTGGAGCAGATGAGGATCGAGCTCGATACCCCAGAGGACGAGGTGGTCGCGATGGCGGCGTCGGCAGAGTTGCGTGACGCGCTCGCATGCCTGGCCGCGGACGAGCGGCGACCGATCGAGCTGGCGTACTTCGGCGGGCACTCCTACCGCGAGGTCGCGGCGATCCTCGGAGAGCCGGAGGGCACGATCAAGAGCCGCATCCGCCGCGGCCTGACCCGCCTTCGCGCGTCGCTCGCGATGCCGGAGCACAGGGTGGCCGGATGACGACGCTGGCCCACGAGGAGATGCAGGAGCTGCTCGGCGCCTATGCTCTCGATGCTGTCGACGGATCCGAGCGACGAGCGTTCGAGCAGCATCTCGGTGATTGCGCCGACTGCCGCGACGAGGTCGCGCGTCATCGTGAGACGCTCGCGCTCCTCGCGATCGACGAGGACGTGCCGGAGGCGATCTGGGAGGACATCGCCACGCGGATCGCGATGCCGCGCGCCGACGAGTCCGCACGCCTCGAGCACGGGGGCGCGAGGGTCATCCGCTTCCCTCTCCGGCGTGTCACCGCCTGGGTCGCCCCGGCCGCTGCTGCGGCAGCCGCCGTCGCGATCACCCTCGGCGTCACCGGCGGCGACGACCTCGGGAAGCCCGTGCACGACGCCGCCGTCGAGTCCCTCTCGCAGGAGGCCGACGTCGCGGGCACGGTTGCGCTGTACCGGCCCGACCAGCCGAACGGCCGGATCGTGATCGACCTCCGCAACGTCCCGCCGCCGCCCGCCGGGCACCACTACGAGGTCTGGATCCTGCGGCCCGGCGCCGACGTCGAGATGGAGGCGATCGGCGCCTTCACGCCCCACAACGGGGTCGCGCGGATCGAGCTGTCGCTTCCGGGCCCGGGCGAGTACGTCGCCCTCGACATCTCGGTCGAGGAGAACGGCGGCCCGCCCGAGCACTCGGGGACGAGCCTGGCCCGGGCGGTCCTGCAGTAGCCGGAGGGCCGGCGGGCGGCCACGGGCCGCCCGCCGACGCGCCTGCTCAGTCCTCGAAGCCGAGCCCGTCGACCCGCTCGGGCGTGATGCGGACGCTGACCCGCGTCTCGGTCGGCGAGCGCCACGGGTAGACGTCCTCGCCGAGGTACTTCTTCGCGAGCCGGTCGATCTGGGCGTCAGCGCCGTCCTCGGTCAACGCCGCCGTGCCGCTGATCGCGAGCCACTCGTAGGAGTTCGTCGGGTTGACGACGGCGAGAGAGATCCGCCCGTCCGCCTGGAGGTGCCTGTCCTTCGCCCGCCCACGCGCGGTGTTGAACGAGACGCCCGACTCGTCGGCATCGACCCAGACGATGGTCGAGTGGGGAGAGCCGTCGGCGCGAAGCGTCGTCGCGATGGCGGGGAACGGGTTGTCGCGCAGGAACGCGGTCTGGGCGGCCGAGAGCTGTGCCATGGACGGTCTCCTCGAGTCGAGTTGTGGGGTCATGGGAGGGCAACGGCTGACCGCCGCCCTTTCATCCCGGCCTCGCCGACGCGGGGCCGCTCAGAGCTTCGTCGGGATCCCCTCGATCTCCCCCTTCGCGATCTGCTCCTCGATCGCCTCGGTCGCGGCGACGTCCTCCTCGTTCGCGTCGGGGCTGGCGGTGCCGAGGCCGACGCCTTGCTGGTCGAGGCCGTACGTCGTGTTCCCGCCGCCCGTCCAGGAGCCGTCGATCACCGACTGGATCGTCAGGAACACCGCGGCATCGACGCCCTTGAGCGCGCTCGTGAGGATGTGGGAGCCGAGGAACGACTGGTCGCCGTCGACGCCGATGCCCCAGACCTTCTCGTCCTGGGCGGCGCTCAGCGCCCCGAGCCCGCAGCCGCCGGCGACCTGGAAGACGACGCCCGAGCCGCGGGCGATCTGGTCGAGGGCGATCTCCTTGCACTTGGCCTGGTCCTCCCAGTCGTTCGAGTAGCCCCACAGCACCTTCGTCCCCGGCACCGCCTCCTCCGCCCCGGCCCGATAGCCGGCGAGGAAGCGGTCGACCGGCGGCTCCTTGAACCCGCCGACGGCGCTGATC
>VGCB01000028.1 GCA_016870235.1 Actinomycetota bacterium
CGGAGCACGTGCCCGTGGTACGTGTGGACGACAATCGGAGGCCGGGCGGAGCCGACGACCTGCGCGGCCGCTCGTCCGACCGCGCCCGCCTTCGCCGTGTGCGTGTGGAGAATGTGCGGTCGTTCCCGCCGGATCACCTCGGCAAGCGCCTTCACGGCGAGCACGTCGTTGAGCGGCGATACCTCGCGCGCAAGATGGGGGACGGCGAGCATGGAGACCCCGAGTCCCTCGGCGACGAACGACATCGAGCCCTCGCCCTTCGAGAGCTGACCCGCCACGAGCGTCGTCGTGTAGCCGCGCTGCGCCAGTCCGCGTGCGAGGTACGACACGTGAAGCGCCGGTCCGCCCATGTTGAGTCGCGCGATGACCCGAAGGACGCGAATCGGCTCAGTCATCTGCTTCGCAGGCGTCGAGGATGGCGCGGGCTGCTCGCGGGCTCGCTCGGCCGTCCCAGAGCGGGATCGGCCCTCCCGGCTTCGGCGCCTCCAGAAGCGCCGCGATCTCGTGAATCCGCTCGGGCCGCGCACCGAGCACCGTGTTCGTCCCGAGCTCGACGGTGATCGGGCGCTCGGTCGCCTCGCGCAGCGTGAAGCACCGGACGCCGAGCGCGGACGTCTCCTCCTGAACGCCGCCCGAGTCGGTCAGGACGCCGCGCGCCGCCGCCTCGAGCGCGAGGAACGAGAGGTACGGAAGTGGAGGTGTCAGGATCGCGGAGCGCGCAGTCCGCTCGAGCCCGGCCTCCGCGATCTGCGCCCGCGTGCGCGGGTGCACCGGGAAGACGACGGGGATCTCCGCAGCGATCGCCCCGAGCCCCTCCAGCGTCGAGCGGAGTCGCTCCGGGTCGTCGACGAGCGAGGGTCGGTGAAACGTGACGAGAAGGTACGTACCGTGCTCGACGCCGATCTCGGCGAGCGCGTCGGTCGCTCGCGCGGCGTCGAGATGGGAGAGAAGCGAGTCGATCATCGTGTTGCCCACGTTCACGACTCCCTCGCGGATGCCCTCAAGGGCGAGGTTCTCGATCGCGCCGTCCGAGTGAACTAGCAGCAGGGACGAGAGATGGTCGGCGACGACGCGGTTGTGCTCCTCCGGCATCGTCCGGTCGTAGCTGCGAAGCCCGGCCTCGAGATGGCAGACCGGGATCCCGAGCTTCACGGCCGCGAGGGCGCCGGCGAGCGTCGAGTTGACGTCGCCGGGAACGACGACGACATCGGGGCGCCACGTCAGCAGGTCGGCTTCGATCCCCTCGAGGGCGCGCGCGGTCTGGGCGCCGTGCGTGCCCGAGCCGACGCCGAGGAAGACGTCGGGTGCCGGCATCCCGAGCTGGCGGACGAACACGTCGGACATCTCGGGGTCGTAGTGCTGGCCCGTGTGGATGATCCGAACGTGGGCGCCCGCGTCGGTCAGCGCGCGGGCGACGGGGGCCGCCTTCATGAAGTTCGGGCGGGCCCCGACGACGATCGTGACGCGAGCGCTCACGGATCGAGGCTACCGCCAAAGCTCGGTTCGACCTCAGTTTGATGTCGCGAGAGCGGGGCCGTCACCGTCCGACTGAAGTCGGACGGGGGAGCAGGCGGCAGGCGCACTACACTCCCCGCCGTGGCGCTCGCGAAGACCGTCTTCTGGGGCTCGCTTGGGGCGCTCGCCTGGACGCACGTGCTCTACCCGGCGACGATGGAGGTGCTGGCCCGCACACGTCCGCGGGCCGTCCGCAAGGATCCCGAGTGGACGCCCGACGTCACTGTCGTCGTCGCCGCTCACGACGAGGAGCCGTTGATCGAGCGGCGGCTCGAGAACCTGCTCGGGCTCGACTACCCGGCCGACCGTCTCAGCGTCCTCGTCGCCTCCGACGCCTCGACCGACCGGACGAACGAGCTCGTCGCGGCGGTCGCCGCGCGGGAGCCGCGCGTCCGCCTGCTCGACTGCCCGCGCGGCGGCAAGGTCGCGGCGCAGAACCGCGCCGTCGCGGAGATCGAGACGCCGGTCGTCGCGTTCTCCGACGCGAATGCGACCTGGGCGCCCGACGCGCTCCGGCACCTCGTCGCCAACCTCGCCGATCCCGAGGTCGCCTACGTCTGCGGGCAGCTCCGGCTCGAGGCGGCCGAGGGAGGCAATCAGGAAGGGCTCTACTGGCGCTTCGAGATGCGCCTGCGCGAGGCCGAATCCCGGCTCGACTCCGTCACGGGCGGCAACGGCTCGATCTACGCGCTCAGACGCGAGTGCTACGTCGACGTCGACCCGCGCTGGGGCCACGACCTCTCCTTCCCCTACCGCATGGTGCAGGAGGGCAAGCGCGCCGTCTACGAGCCGGCGGCGCTCGCGTTCGAGAAGCCGACGCCGACGAACGAGACCGAGTACCGGCGCAAGGTGCGGATGTTCGAGCACTGCTGGGAGATCACCCTGTGCGGGCGCATGTTTAGCGGCCTGCCCCCGCTGTACCTCGTCGAGATGCTCTCCCATCGCCTCCTCCGCTATGGCTCCGGCCTACTCCACCTCGGCCTCGCCGGCGCCAACCTGGCGCTGCTCGGCAGCGACGGGATCTACTGGCTTGCGCTCGCCGCGCAGCTCGCGTTCGCGGGTGCCGCCCTGAGGGGCGTGCCTATCGCGCGGTACTACGGGCTCGTCACCTGGGCGACCGTGCAGTCGCTCGCGAACTACCTCCGCCGCGGCGTCCCTGCCACCTGGGAGGCGGCGGAGGGCACCCGCTGATCTCCGGCTCTCGAGGGCCGCTCCCCCGTCCTCCGTCGCTGTGACCCCCATGGGCGGGCCGGCGGGCGGAGCTCGCCGCAGTCGCTGCCGGTCGGTATCACGTTAGGAAACAGAAGCTGCCAAGGGCTTGGGCTATCGTCCCCTCCGTGCGCGTCCGTCGACCAAGGCTCGAGCTTGGATTCGAGCGTCGATCACTCGTGGCCGTGGCCGGGCTGCTCGTCCTTTTCGCCGTCGTGGGCGTTCGGAACGCGACCCAGTACCCGCCCGTGGCGGGAACGGATGCCGAGCACTACCTCGACTACGCCCGGGGGCTCGTGGATCACTGGGACATCCCTGGCTCGGACCAGCGCGGCTACTACACGCCGCCCGGTTTCTTCCTCCTCGCCGGGACGGCCGGCAAGATCGCGGGCTCGGCGGACATGGCGGTGCCCGACCAGGGGGCGCAGGTGATGAACGTGCTCTTCACCGTCCTGACCGGCGCGTTGCTCGCCTGGCTCGTCGCCCTCGTGCTGCCCGGACGGCGGGTCGTGCTCGTCGTCGCGGTCGCGGTGTTCGTCACCGCTCCGGTCGTCGTCAGGCACGCCTCGATGTACCACCCGCAGCCGCTGGCGGCGCTGCTCGGTCTCCTCGCGGTCGTCCTCACGACCCGCCTGCTCGTGAAGCGCACGGCCATGCTGAGGCATGCCGTCGCGATCGGCGTCGCCGCGGGGCTCGCGCAACTCGTCCGCAACGTCGGGCTCTGGTCGCTCGGCGTCGCCGTCGTTGCGCTCGTCGCGGCGGCGGCCGTCCGGCCGGAGGCCCGTCGTCGGCTGCTCGCGGGCGCGGCGATCGTGGCGGTGGTCGGGGTCTCGATCCCGCTACCCTGGTACGTCCACCTGCAGCGGGCGTACGGCGACCCGATCTTCGGCCGCTTCACCGCCGGGCCGCTCACCGTCTCGGTGCAGCACGACCGTCCGGATCCCGGCGTGCGGCTGCTCGCCTCGCGCGCCTCGCTGCTGCTCGCGTCGTCGTCGCAGCCCGCGCGCTTTTGGGTCTCGGCGGGCCTGCCGGAGGTGTTCACCGCGCCGCACCGCGGGACGCTCGCGCCGGGCTTCCTATCGATCCTCTACACGGACGTGTGGGGCGACTACTTCGGGTTCTGGGCCTGGGGCTCGCAGCAGATCGAGTTGACGTCCGACGTCAACCGCCGCCTGGTCGTCCAGAGCGTCGCGGGTCTCGTCCCGAGCGCGCTCGCCGTGGCCGGCGCGCTCGCGCTCCTCGGGCTCGTCGCCACCCGGCTCCGCACCAGGCTCGCCCTGCTCCCCGCCGCCCTGTACCCTGCGGTCGGGGTCGTCGCGATGGCCTTCTATGCCGCGCGTGCCCCGATCGCCGACGGCGACACGGTGAAGTCGGTGTTCCTGCTGCCGGTGGTGCCGGCCTTCTGCCTCGCCGCCGGGCTCGCGGTCGACGTCGTCCTGCGCCGCCACCGTCTCGCCGGCTTCCTCGTCCTCGTCGCGCTCGCCGCGAGCCTCGGGCTGAGCCTGGAGTTCGGTGTCCTCTGACGCCGGTCCCGACGTCGCGCGCCCGGCCGCGGTCGAGTGGCCGTTCGTGCGGGCCGGCCTCGCCGTCGTCGCGGCCCTCGCGGTCGCGCAGCTCGTCGGTTGGGGCATCTGGTCGCTCGTTCACGAGGAGCCGACGCGGTACCAGCGCACCGTCCGCTGCCTGACCCGGGAGAAGGGGCTGCCGGTCGAGACGGACCTCCGCGAAGCGCTCTTGTGGGCGACGTCCGGGGGCGCCTTTCACACGGTGATCGAGGGGAATGGCGTCACCGTCTGGCTCCATCGTGACGAGGCGGAGGGGCGGACCACGGTGGAGCGCTACCAGCGGATCGCCGGCCCGCTGACGGGACGGCTGCTCCAGCGCTGGCGCGCCGTCTACCTCTTCGATGGCCCGTACTCGCCGACCCAGCTGCAGGCGCTGATCGACTGCGAGTACGTCCGGTAGCCCGAGGCGCCGATCGCGGAGTGCTCGTGCGAGCCGACGCGTAGGTGTTCGGGCCGTCTCAGGCCGGAGGGCGCTCGGCCGAGAGGTAGAGCAGCTTGAAGAGCCCCGTGGCTCCCGGCGCGAGCGCCTCCTCCACCGCGAGCGAGAGCAGTCGGGCGGCTCCGTCGGCGAGCGGCTGGACGTCCTTCAGGTCGCGGAGCCCGTAGTGGCGCAGCGCCAGCGTCCGCAGGCCGAGTGCAGAGAGCGCGTCCCGTGCCCGGTCGAGCGACGGCCCCTGCTCCCACTCGCCACTGACGACGCGGTCGAGCGCCGCGCGCACGGTCGGGAGGCGGGCCGCGACCCGCGCGTAGGCGCGCTTTCCCCCGAGCCTGGCGGACGCGCCCGCGCCGAGCGCGAGATCGCCCGAGTCGCACGTGACGAGCAGCCGGCCGCCCGGGCGGAGCACGTCGCGCATCTCGCGGAGGGCGTCCTGCCACCGCGGCAGATGCTCGAGCACCTGCGTCGAGACGACGACGTCGAAGGACCCCGCGTCGAACGCCGCCATCAGCCCGTCGGCGGAGGCCTCGCGCAGCTCCACCGGGAAGCCCAGCTCCGACGCCCTCCGGCGCGTGGGATCGAGGTGCGCGACGTCCGCTCCCACCAGCTCGATCCGGTCGCAGAGCGGCAGGAACGGCTCCCACAGGTTGAAGGGGTTGTTCCGCCCCCCGGCGCCGACGTCGAGGACGCGCAGCGGTCGCTCCGCCTGGCGGAGGAGCCCCGCGAGGTCGAGCATCAGCCTTATCTTCGCGGTGCTGCCCGGAAGGACGTCGAGGGCGAGCCCCGATGCCGCCGCCGCCTCGAGCACGGCGCGGGCGCGGGCGGTGACGGCGTCGGTCACGCGCGTGATCGTACGCCCCGCGGGGCCCCTGCGTATCATCGGCTCTCGTGCACCGGCTCCTCGACATCGCGATCGTCGGCGTCGGCCTCGCCGTCACGAGCCCGCTCCTCGCCGCCGCGGCGGTGGCGATCAAGCTCGAGGACGGCGGCCCTGTCCTCTTCCGGCAGCAGCGCGTGGGGAAGGATGGCCGCGACTTCGAGCTGCTGAAGCTCCGCTCGATGGAGGTCGGTGCCGAGCGCAAGGGCGCCGGCGCCGCCGTCGACCGCGGCGACCCGCGCATCACCCGCGTCGGTCGTGTGATCCGGCGCACGTCGGTCGACGAGCTGCCGCAGCTCTGGAACGTCCTCCGCGGCGACATGTCCGTGATCGGGCCGCGCCCCACGCTTCGCTACCAGGTCGAGCAGTACACGCCCGAGCAGCGGCGCCGGCTCGCGATCAGGCCGGGGCTGACCGGCTGGGCGCAGATCCATGGGCGGGCGACGCTCCCGTGGGAGAAGCGCATCGAGCTCGACGTCTGGTACGTCGAGAACCGCTCGCCGCGCGTCGACCTGCAGATCCTCCTGCGCACGCCCCTCGCGCTCTTCGGCGGCACCTACAAGGGGTCGACCGGTGGCTGGACGGCCACGCGCACGTGACGGTCGTGCTCTTCACCTGCGCCGGTCAGCGCGTCGACATCGTCACCGCCTTCGGCCGCGCCGGCGCGACGACCCTCGCGACCGACGTCGATGCGCTCGCGCCGGCGCTCTACCACTCGGACCGCCGCGCCTTCGTCCCCCGAGTCGCCGACCCGGCCTATGTCGATGCTCTGGCAGCGCTCGTCGCCGAGCATGCCGTCGAGCTCGTCGTGCCGCTCACCGACCTCGACCAGGAGGTGCTCGCGACGTCGCGCGAGCGGCTCGCCCCCGCGCTCGTCCTCACGCCGCCGGCCGAGGTCTGCCGCACGATGGGCGACAAGTACCTCGCGCACTGCTTCTTCGTCGTCAACGACATCCCCTCGCCACGCTCGTGGCTCCCTGGCGACGTTCCCGCCGACGCCCGCTATCCCCTTCTCGTCAAGGTGCGCGAGGGCTTCGGCTCCCGCAACATCTACCGCGCCGCCGACCCGGCCGAGCTCGACTTCTTCCTGCGCCACACGCCGGTCGAGTCGTTCGTGCAGGAGGTGTGCCTCGGCGAGGAGTTCTCGATCGACGTCTTCTGCGACCTCGACGGCCGGTGCCTGAACGCGATCCCGCGCACGATGATCCAGTCGAAGGGAGGCGAGTCGATCAAGGGCATCTCGCTCGCCGACCCGGTGCTGATCGACCACGGCGCGCGGGTCGCCGAGACGATCGGGATCGTCGGCCCGGCCAACATCCAGTGCTTCCGCGAGCCCGACGGCACGCTGCCGGTGACCGACGTGAACCCGCGGTTCGGCGGCGGCTTCCCGGTGCCGCTCAACGCGGGCAGCCGCTATCCCGAGCTGGCGATGGCGCTCGCGCGTGGCGAGCGGCCGGAGCCGACGCTCGGGGTCTTCCGCGAGGGCGTGACGATGTCGCGCTTCTTCGCCGACTTCGTCCTCGTGAACGACGGCGACGGCTACGCGCCGCTCGATCGCTGAAGGCATGCGGTACGTCGTCACCGGAGCGGCGGGCTTCATCGGCTCGCACCTGGCGGAGACGCTGCAGGTGGCGGGCCACGACGTCGTCGGCGTCGACGCCTTCACGGACTACTACGACGTCGCCCGCAAGCGCGAGAACGCGGCGCGCGTCGGCGTGATCGACGGCGACCTGCTCGACCTCGATCTCGACGCGCTCCTTGCGGGCGCGGCCGGCGTCTTCCACCTCGCCGGTCAGCCGGGTGTCCGCGCGAGCTTCGGCCGCGACTTCGAGCTCTACACGCGTCGTAACCTCCTCGTCTCGTCCGCGGTCTTCGAGGCCGCGGCGCGGGCTGGCGTCCGGGTCGTCTTCGCCTCGTCGTCCTCCGTGTACGGCGACGCCGAGACGTACCCGACCCCGGAGGACGCGCCCCTCCGCCCGATCGCGCCGTACGGGGTTACGAAGGCAGCCTGCGAGCAGCTCGCGTACGCGCTTGCCCGCACGATGGGGCTGGACGCGGTGATCCTCCGCTACTTCACGGTCTACGGGCCGCGGCAGCGGCCGGACATGGCGTTGACGCCGCTCCTTGAGGCGCTCGCCGGCGGGGTGCCGTTCCGGCTCTTCGGCGACGGCAGCGTCGCACGGAGCTTCACGTACGTCGACGACGCAGTCGCGGGGACGATCGCCGCAATGGCGGACGGCACCGCGGGCGAGGCCTACAACGTCGGCGGCGGCGAGGAGGCGACGATGGCCGACGTGATCGCGCTCGCGGAGCGGATCGCTGGTTGCCGGCTCGAGGTCGAGCGGGCGCCTGCGGCGCCAGGCGACGTGCGCCGGACCCGTGCGGACGTCGCCAAGGCCGCGCGCGAGCTCGGTTGGGCGCCCGCGACGGCCCTCGAGGACGGGCTCCAGGCGCACTGGGAATGGGCGGCTGCTAGGGTCGCGGCGGCATGACGACCGGACCTGTGGACAATCTCGGCGAAGAGCGCGAGATCGAGCTTCGCTCGCTCGGGAGCCGGCTCCTCTCGGGCTGGTGGGTCGTCCTCGGCGGGCTTGCGCTCGGCATCCTCGCGGGCATCCTCGTTGCTGCGAGCGGCGGCGCGGTCTACGAGGCGAAGTCGCTGCTCTACATGGGGCAGCCGTTCATCGGGGGCCAGCAGGTGACGACCTTCGCGACCAACCCGCGCACCGTCACCGCTCTGATCAGGAGCGAGGCGGTGCTGGAGCAGGTGGCCAACCAGACCGGGGTTCCGGTGGCCAACCTGCGGGGAGCCGTCGCGGCCCAGGCGGTCACCGCGGCCGGCGCCAGCGCCGGGATCGGACGCGCGGCGCCACTGATGGAGCTGAGCGTCCGGCTCAAGCGTCGCGAGAGCGCCGAGAAGGCCGCGAATGCGTTCGCGGACATCATCGTCGCAGACATCGGGGGCTTCGTCGAGGAGAAGCTGCGGTTGCTGCGTGTGCGCATCGAGGAGAACGCGAAGGGCCTTGTGACGGCCCGGGAGCGGATCACCGCCGCCCTCGAGCAGCGTCGTCGCTCGCTCGAGAGCGACCTGCCCCTCGACGTCCGGCTCCTGCTCCAAGCGAACGCCAACGGGAGCCTGCAGTTCTGGGAGGTGCGCGCCTCCAACCGCGAGGCGAACCTCCGCGAGACGCAGAGCGTCCTCAACACCACCCTAAGCGTCGAGCGGAGCCAGGTCGTGCAGCCGGCCGTTGCTGCCAGGACGAGCGCACGGAGCCGGCGCAACTCGGCCGTCGTGGGGGGCCTGATCGGGCTCATCCTCGGCGGCGTCGCTGCTTCGGCGCTTCCGGCTTCGCTGATGCGCAGGAAGCGCTCCGCCGAGACGTAAGTCCGGGACGTGTTCGAGGGCAAGCGCGTCGCCGTCGTCGTTCCCGCGTACAACGAGGAGCTCCTCGTCGCGGAGACGCTGCGCGGCATTCCCGACTTCGTCGACCGGATCTACGTCGTCGACGACCACTCGACGGACGCCACCGCCGACGGTGCGCAAGCGGTCGGCGACCCGCGCGTCGAGGTGATCGTGCACGAGCGGAACGGCGGCGTCGGCGCCGCGATCGTCTCGGGCTACGAGCGCGCGCTCGCCGAACGGGTCGACGTCACGTGCGTGATGGCGGCCGACAACCAGATGGACCCGGCCGAGCTCGTTGCCTTCGTCGCTCCCGTCGCACGCGGCGAGGTCGACTACGCGAAGGCGAACCGCCTCATGACCGGCGAGGCGTGGACGCTGATCCCGCGGACCCGCTATCTCGGGAACGCCGTGCTCTCCCTGCTGACGAAGATCGCGTCGGGCTACTGGCACGTGGCCGACTCGCAGGCCGGCTACACGGCGCTCTCGCTCGCCGCGCTCGAGCGACTCGATCTCGACCGGATCTACCGCCGCTACGGCTTCCCGAACGACATGCTCGTCCACCTGAACGTCGTCAACGCCCGCGTGCGCGACGTCCCCTCGCGCCCCATCTACGGGGTCGGCGAGAAGTCCGGGATCCGCATCCGCCGCGTCGCTCCCCGCATCGCCTGGCTGCTCTTCAAGGGCTTCTGGTGGCGGCTCAAGGAGAAGTACGTGATCCGCGACTTCCACCCGCTCGTCTTCTTCTACGCGCTCGGCACGGTCATGACCACGGTGGGGACGATCCTCGGGATCGTCGTCTCGATCCGCCGCATCGTCGGCTTCGAGATCACGACGCCGACGATCGTCCTGATCGCGCTGCTCCTGATCTCGGGGACGCAGTTCACGCTCTTCGGGATGTGGTTCGATCAGGAGGCCAACAAGGACCTCAAGTAGGCCACCGCCGCAACATCATCCGGTCGCGCCGGTGTACGCTCGACGTGCGCCCCACCGGCACGGCCGGACGGCCGTGCGTCGCGCCGGATCGGACAATGATGCACGCGCGCAGCTCGACGACCGCCGCCGTACCCGGACGGGCTCTCCTGCTCGGCAGGCTCGTCGCGGGGCTCCCCGTGATCGGCGTCGCCGCGCTCGCCGGCTGGGGGCTCTCCCTCCTCACGACCCGGGTGGAGAACTGGTTCGTGATGACGGACGAGCTCTACTACCAGCGCCTCGCGATCTCCGTTGCCCAGACCGGGTCGCTGCTGCCGCGGCTGCAGGGTGAGGTCGTCTCCAACCTCAACCAGCTCTATCCGGTGCTGCTCTCGACGGTGTACGGCCACGGCGACGTCCCCGCGAGCTTCGACTCGGCGCACCGGCTGAACGCCTACGTGATGGCGTCGGCGGCGATCCCGGTCTACCTGCTGGCGCGGAAGCTCGGCGTCGGGCGCGTGCTCGGTCTCGCGGCCGCGGCGCTCTCCGTCGTCGTCCCCTGGATGGTGCTGGCGTCGTTCCTCCTGACCGAGGTCGTCGCCTATCCGGCCTTCTGCTGGGCCGTCCTCGCGCTCGTGCACGCGACGGCGAGGAAGACGGCCCTCGCCGATCTTCTCGCCGTCGGCGCGCTCGTGCTCGCAGTCACCGCCCGCGCACAGTTCTTCGTGCTCGCTCTCGTGCTCGCGCTGGCGGTCGCCACCGAGGCCCTCCTGGAGCAACGGGAGCGTGGGCTCTCGGGCCGACCACTCCTGCGGGCGGCGGCCTCGTCGCTCGCTCGTCGCCGCCTGCTGATCGGCGCCTTCCTGGCCGGAGTCGTCGCGCTCGTCGTCGCTGCGATCTCGGGCGAGGCGGGTGACCTGCTCGGCTCCTATGCGGTGACCGCGGAAGGGATCCACGTCGACGGCGAGACGCTTCGCCTCGTGCTCGAGCAGTGGGGTGTCCTGGTGCTCGCAACGGGTCTCGTGCCGCTGATCGTCGGCTCAGCCTGGATCGTCGACCGGCTGCGTCCGGCCGCGGATTCCGTTCAGCGCGGGTTCGGCGTCGTCGCGGCGTGGGCCGTTGTCGCTGTCCTGCTTCAGGTGGCGTCGTTCAACCAGCGCTTCGGCGCTGGGCTCGTCTAGGACCGCTACCTCTTCTACGTCGTCCCCGTCCTGCTCGTCGCCGTCGCCGCCGCGGTCGGCGGGCGCAGGCTGCCACCCGTCCGGACGTGGATCGTGCCGGTGGCCGCCGCCCTCGCCGGGCTGGCGCTCGTGCGGCTGCCGGTCTACGAGAAGCTCAATGCCGACTCGCCGGTCGTCGTGCTGAACGACGAGATCCTGCGGCTCGCGACCTCGCTCGACTGGGCGCGCGTGCTGCTCGCGGCCGGCCTCGTGACCGCGCTGGCG
>VGCB01000029.1 GCA_016870235.1 Actinomycetota bacterium
TCTTCGCGGCCGCCTACGCGACACGCGACGGTACGTCCGACTTCGCGGTCGCGCTCGAGCTCCTGGCCGGCCACCCCGAGCTGTCGGCGCTCGTCACCCACCGAGTCCCGCTCGACCGGATCGGGGAGGCCGCGGCGACGGCCGCCGACCGCGGCGCGGGCGCCCGTCGCGTCCTCGTCCTCTGCGACCCTTGATTACCAATCAACCGTTTGGTAATCATCCGTGATCCGGGCGTCACGCCGCGCCGCGCTCGTCTACGGTTCCCGCGAGACGAGGCGTGCGGCGGGCCACGGCGAACGGGAGTTGTTAAGAAAAGGGTTTCAGCGCCAACCGCCGTCCCGCCGGGACGTCTCGGACACCACCGGCTCGTGAAAGGAACAGCATCTATGACACGGAGAGGCCGTCTCGGGCTTCTCGGCGTGAGCCTCGTGGTCGCCCTGATGGTGACCGTGCAGGCCTTCGCCGCGATCAACCCGACGCTCGACGCCACGACGCAGGCGAGCGGGACGACGATCACGTATGCCCAGGGAACGGGCGACGATCCGCCGGCCGCGATCACGTTCTACGTCGCGAAGGACTACGCGGCGCTGCTCTCGCAGAGCGAGGGCGACAAGATCGGCACCGCTGCGGGCACCGCGATCGCCGGAGATCTCGGCGGCGCCACGCTGAAGCTGTCGGGTGACATCACGGTCGCGCTCGGCACGACGACGATCTCGTTCGCAGGAGCGACCGTCCCCATCTCCGCGCTCTCCGTCCAGTGCACGGGCACGCCGACGCACTCCGCGTTCTGGATCCTCAACCTCTCCGCCTCGGGGCAGACGCTGCAGGTGCCGGCGTTCGTCGACGACATCCCGCTGACGAACCCGCTCTCGAGCACGGCGAACAACCGGATCCAGATCTGCCTGCCGCCGCCGGACGTGCCCGCGGGCACCCCGGGTCGGGCCTCGCTCGGCGCCAGGGTCGTGTCGGCCACGCTCACGCTGACCGAAGTCTTCAGCGCGGCTCCCGGCTGGTACCTCTGGCACGTGATCGTGACGCCGTACAACCCGGGTCGCGGCACGCCGAACGTCGCCGGCACGATCTCGGCGCAGTCCTACGACCGCACGCCGCAGGCGCTCACCGCCACCGCCAAGGCCGGCGCCGACGGCAAGGCCACCGTCCGCGGCCGGGTCACCGCCGGCTTCCGCGGCGTCGCCGGCGCCACCGTCACGATCAAGAACGGCGATCAGGAGGTCGGCACGGCGAAGACGACACCGGGCGGCCGCTTCAAGGCCACGATCGACGCCGCGGCGGGCGACGAGCTCGTCGCCACCGCGGTCGCGCCGGTCGGCAAGGCGAAGTGCCAGCAGGGCTGGTTCCCGGTCAACTGCGTCTCGGCGCAGTTCCCGAGCTTCACCGTGACGAGCGACCCGTTCGCCGTCTCGTAGATCAGCAGCACCGGTGGGGGAGAGCCGTGGGCTCTCCCCCACCGTCAGAGTCAGGAGTCAGGTCAGTCAGCAACGCAAGGGAGGAAGGCGACTTCATGAAGAGACGCACGAGCACGGCGGTCGTCGCGGTGCTGGCTCTCGTCGCGGCACTCGTCACCGCGGTCAGCGCCGGCGCACGGTCACAGGGCGACGTCACGATCTTCGTCGCGGCGCCGGTGGCGACCCCGATCGAGAACTACCCCGACGCGCCGGCCGGCGCAGAGGCTGCCGCAGCCGCGATCAACAAGGCGGGCGGGCTCAACGGATCGCAGATCAAGATCAGCTTCTGCAACACGCAGTCGAACCCGAACGTCGCTCAGGCGTGTGCGCGGCAGGCGGTGTCGGAGAAGGCGATCGCGTACATCGGGTATCCCGGCACGCAGTCGCCGCTGCAGATCCCGATCCTGAAGGCGGCGGGGATCCCGATCATCGGGTTCCGCTCCTCGGGCAACCCGGTCGACTGGACCGATCCGACCGTCTTCACCCCGGTCGGAGGTCCCGCGTCCGCGTACCAGGCGCTGCCGTTCGCGTTCAAGACGCTTGGCAAGAAGCGCCTCTTCATCTCGTACCAGGACGTGCCGTCCGCAGCCAACAACGCCAAGAACGCGCTCCGGGCGGCGAAGATCGCCGGTATCCCGATCGCCGGCACGATGGTGCTCCCGGGGGCGACGACGGACTTCGCGCCGTTCGTCCAGAAGCTCCGCGAGGCCAACCCCGACGCGGTCATGTTCATCAACAGCCCGGGTGTCTCCGGCGGCATGATGCGCGCCGCCGAGTCGCTGGGCGTGAAGCCGCTCTGGGGTCACAACTCCGGCTCGATCGGCGAGCCCGAGGCAGCCCAGATCGGCGACCCGTCGAAGAACATGCTGATCGCCTCGGACTACCCGAGCTTCCGCGACTCGACCCAGTATCCGGGGATCCGGAAGTTCCTGGCCGAGATGCAGGCGGCCGGCAAGGACGGCGACCCGGTCAACCTCAAGGTCACCGGGATCTCGACCTGGCTGACGATGAAGCTGATCCAGCAGCTCGCGAAGGGGATCAAGGGCGAGGTCACGAACGCCAACCTGATGGCCGCGCTCAAGGGCGCGGCCAAGCCGATCAACGTCGAAGGCCTGGTCAACTGGGCCCCCGGCGCGAAGGGCCCCGCCGCGATCCCGCGCTGGTCGAGCATCGGCGTCTACTTCCTCACGTTCCGGAACGGCCAGGCCGTCTCGTGGGGCAAGGAGCTGCCGCAGCTCGATCTCGTGAAGGCGCTCAAGTACGTGCGGTAGGACGCACCGTCCCGCTCCAAGCAGACGGGGCCGGCCTTGCCGGCCCCGTCTCGTTCCGGGGTGACTGAGCCTCCCGGCGAGGCGAAGGGATAGGGTTGGCGCGTGATCAGGTACGAGGTGCGCGGTGACGTCGCGTGGTTCACGCTCGACCGTCCGGAGAAGATGAACGCGATGACGCGCGGCTTCTTCGCCGAGCTGAAGGAGCTGATGCGGCAGGCGGACGCGGACGCGGCGGTGCGGTCGGTGATCGTCCACGGCGCCGGCACGTGCTTCTCCGTCGGCGGCGACATCGAGGGCTTCGGCGAGCTCGGGGGCAGCGGCGACCGGCGCGCCTACGTGCAGGAGGCCCTCCGCTCCTACCGCTCGGTCGAGGAGATCTCGAAGCCGGTGATCGCGGCCGTCCACGGGTTCGCGCTCGGAGGCGGCTGCGAGCTGACGCTCGTCTGCGACCTCGTCGTCTGCGACACGACGGCGCGGTTCGGGACGCCCGAGGCCTCGGTCGGCCTCTTCCCCGGCCCCGGCGCCGTCCGCGGGCGAGCGTACATGTCGCTGCACGCGATCAAGGAGATGATCTTCACCGGCGCGATCCTCGACGCGGAGCGCGCCCACGCCTTCGGGCTCGTCAACGCGGTCGTGCCCGAGGGCGAGCACCTCGCGAAGGCGGAGGAGTGGGCGGCGAGGATCTCCGAGCGCGCGCCGCTCGCGATCGCCGCCGCCAAGGGCATCCTCAACAACGAGGGCTGGGAGCGCTATCCGCACGTGGTCGACGCGGTCGCGATGCTGCAGGGCAGCGAGGACTTCGCCGAGGGGATCGCGGCGTTCACCGAGAAGCGCAAGCCGGAGTTCAGGGGCGCGTGAGCGACGAGGCGAAGACTGCGGCGGAGCTCGTCGCCGACCTCGAGCAGCGCCGCGCCGCCGCGCTCGCGATGGGCGGCGCCGAGCGGATCGCGCGCCACCACGAGTCGGGCCGGCTGACCGCGCGCGAGCGGCTCGACCTGCTCGTCGACGAGGGCTCGTTCTACGAGATCGGCCTCCTCGCCGAGCCGGAGTACCGCCGCGAGCACCCTGCTCCGGCGGACGCGATCGTCGCCGGCCTCGCGCGGGTGAGCGGCCGCAAGGTCTGCGTGCTCTCGGTCGACGCGACCGTGCTCGCGGGCACCACGGGCCAGGTGAACATGCGCAAGCAGAACCGGATCGCGCTCTGGGCCGGCAGACGGGGGCTCCCGCTCATCTGCATCTCCGACAACGACGGCGGGCGCATCCCCGACGTGATGGGCTGGCGCTTCTCGGGGCTGCCGTTCGACTTCCGCACCTTCGTGCAGGCGCCCGAGGGCTGCCCGGAGGTGCCGCGACTGATCGCGGTCGTCGGCGAGAGCTACGGCGACTCGGCGCTGCACGCGGCGATGGGGCACTTCGTCGTGATCACACAGAACGGCGCGATCGCGCTCTCGGGCCCGCCCGTGATCGCGGCCGCGATCGGCGAGGAGCTGACGGGAGTCGAGCTCGGCGGCGCCAAGGTCTCGACCGAGCAGAGCGGGAACGCGCACGCGGTCGCGGAGACCGAGGAGGAGGCGATCGCGGCGCTCCGGCGCGTCCTCTCCTACCTTCCGGACTCGGCCGACCACCCCGCGCCGCGGATCGACCCGGTGCCGCCGTCGCGCGACCCCGAGACGCTGCTGACGCTCGTGCCGAGCGAGCCGAGACGCGGCTACGACATGCGCAAGGTGCTCGAGGCGATCTTCGACGGCGGCTCGATCACGCCGTGGGGCGAGCGCTACGGGCCGAGTGTCCTCTGCTGCCTCGCCCGGCTCGACGGCGAGGCGGTCGGCATCGTCGCGTCGCAGCCGATGCAGAAGGCCGGCGTCATGGACGTGCCGGCGCTGACGAAGGCGACGGCGTTCGCGGATCTGTGCGACACGTTCAACCTCCCGCTCGTCTTCCTCCAGGACGTGCCGGGCCTGATGATCGGCTCGGAGGCCGAGAAGGGCGGCATCCTCGGGTGCTACGAGCGGATAGTGAAGCGGCTCGCGCAGGCGAAGGTGCCGAAGGTCGCGGTCGTCGTCCGCAAGGCCTACGGGGGCGGGCACTTCGCGCTCGGCGGCCGGCCCACGCACCCCGACCTCGTCCTCGCGTGGCCGACCGCGGAGATGGGCTTCATGGCGCCCGGCACCGGCGTCCGGCTCGTCTACAAGCGCCGGCTCGAGCAGGTGCTCGCGGAGGAGGGCAAGGAGGCGCACGACGCGCTCGTCGAGGAGCTGCAGACCGACTGGATGCACGAGTCGGAGCCGTGGGAGGCCGCGATGCACACCTTCCTCGACGACGTCATCGACCCGCGCCGCACCCGCGAGGCGCTGATTGCGGGAATCGACTTCGCGTGGGGCTCGGGCCCGCGCATCTCGAGCAAGCGATAGGAGGTTCTCGATGCCCGGCGGCCCCCTGGCGCACATCTGCTTCGTCGTCCGCGACCTCGACAAGGCCGTCGCGGACTGGACGACGATCCTGCGCGAGCTCGACCCGGCCCAGCTCTCCGAGCCCGTCGTCCGGGTCGACCGCTGGGAGGCCGGCGGCGACGTGATGTCGTCGGCGACGTTCGTCAACCCGGCGGGCTGCGAGATCCAGCTTCTCTGCCCGCTGAACGACGGCCCGCTCGGCAAGCGGCTCTCCAAGCGGGGCGAGCACGTGCACCACGTGTGCTTCACGTCGCCCGACCTCCCGGGCGCGGTCGCGCGGCTCGCGGAGCAGGGGATCGAGCTGACGAGCACCGAGCTCCAGAACGACCCCAAGATCCCGTGGCAGCACTGGACGTTCATCTCCCCCGCGTCGAGCCACGGCACGCTCGTCGAGCTCGCCTACCCGTACGAGCCGGTCGACGGCGAGTGGCGGCCGGGGCCCGGCGCACCCCTTCCCGCGTCCTGAGGAGGCTGCCCCGTGGCGAAGAACCTGATGGTCGTCTTCACGAACCCGGTCGAGGGACGCGAGGACGAGTTCAACGACTGGTACGACAACGAGCACCTGGCCGACGTGGTCGGCGGCGGCCCGTTCGCGCGGGCGCAGCGCTTCGTCCTCGCCGACGTCGACCACGACGTCGCGCCGGACTACCGCTACCTGGCGCTCTACGAGATCGAGGACGGGAAGACGTTCGAGGATGCCCGGCGCTGGATCGTCTGGTCGCGCGGGGAACGCGAGGAGGCGCTCGCCGCCGGCAGGCGCCCGGCGGTGCCGATGACCGACGCGATCGCCGAGCAGCGCGTCAGCTTCATGTACGGCGCGCTCGCGGAGCCGTTCGAGAAGCCAAAGCCCGGCACCGGAGACGCGTCTGGCTGAAGCCAGACGCGGGAAGGTCGGCGCCATGCACTTCCGCGTCTGGCTTCAGCCAGACGCGTCCCGCCCCGCAACGCACGCCCCCGCGCTTCCGCGTCTGGCTTCAGCCAGACGCTGCCCGACCCGCCGCGCGATCACACGCGCTACCCACCACGTCCGGCAGCCGACGACGCCCTGATCGAAGCCGTCGGCAGGCCTCCTCCACGATCTCCGCGTAGCTCGCAGTCGCCTCCTCGAGCGTCTCTCCGACGAGCCCGACAAGCCACGACCGGCGTTCGCCGTACGAGCACCAGTCGTAGTGCTCCGGATGAGACGCGAGACCCGCCGCGACCGGGTTGAGGTCGACGTACAGCGCGGTCTGAAGCAGCTGGTTCCCGTTGAGGATGCGCTTCGACCAAAAGCGCGGGACGAAGAGCGGGCCGGCGCCGCCGTGGCGGAGGTGGAAGCGACGGGCATGCGCGCCAAGCAGCCGCTTCATGCCAACGCCGAGGTTCGGCTCGAGCGTCTCGGCCACGAGGTGGAGGTGGGTGTCGAGGACGCTCCAGGCGAGGAGGTTCCAGCGGTGCTCGGCCGCGACCTCGAAGAGCTTCGTGACGAGCGCACGACGGTCGCGGTCATCGAGGACGATGCGTCGGCCTTCGATCGCCTTCGGCACCGCATGGTGGACCGCATTGGGTGCTTCGTAGCGCGAGCGTCTCGGCACCCTTCGAGGGTAGATAGTGTCGTCATGACTGACAATTGACCATTTCGGACACCTGCCCGCCTCGGGCTGACGCGTCTGGCTGAAGCCAGACGCGGAAAACCGACCCGCTTCCGCGTCTGGCTTCAGCCAGACGCGTTCGGAGCGACGCCGGCGTGGCGAACGACCTCAGCGAACGCGGCCACGCTCTCGACCTGCTCCGCCGCGTCGCGTCCCGCGAGCTGCGGCGCGAGCCAGGTGACGCCCATCGCCGCGAGCGCCTGCAGCTCCTCGATCGCCTGCGAGCGATCGGTCAGCCAGCGCGGGAAGGGCCGGCAGAGGCAGACGTCGAGCGGCTCCGACCGTCCCTCCCGCTCCGCCGCCTCGCGGAGCAGCGCGATCTTCCCCGGCAGCACGTCGAGGTCCATCGGCGACGTCGTCGTGTCGCGGGAGCGCGCGGCGGTCACCTCGAACGGCGCCCAGCCGTCGAACGAGCGGGCAGCGCTCTCGATCGCCTGCCGGCTGTTGCCGCCGCGCCAGAGCGGCGGCTGCGGCGAGGTCACCGGCCGCGGCAGCATCACGTTCCCGTCCGCCCGGTACCCCTCGCCCTCGAAGCGCACGGGCTCGCCCGTCCAGGCGGCACGCATCGCCGCCACTCCCTCCTCGACGAGCGCCGCGCGCCGCTCGAAGTCGGCGCCGAGCGCGTCGAACTCCCTCCGCATGTAGCCCGCTCCGACCGCCGCGATCGCGCGACCGCGCGAGACGACGTCGACCGTCCCGAGCAGCCGCGCCGTGAGGAAGGGATTGCGGTACGGCAGCACGATGAGGTTGACGTGCAGACCGACGCGCTCGGTGGCGGCCGCGACGAAGCCGAGCAGCACGAACGGGTCGATCGCCTGGTGCCCCGCCTTCCCCTTCTCCACGTACGGGAACGGGTGGTCGGTCACCCAGACGGCGTCGAGCCCGGCGCTCTCGACCGCGCGCGCGACCTCGAGGTACCCGTCGACCTCCGCCGGGTCGTTGCCGCCGGATGGGTAGGGAAGGCTGATCGAGAAGCGCATGCGACGAACCTACTGCACCCGAGCGAGGATCGTCTCGGCGGCCGCTCGTCCTTCGCTGATCGCGTGCGAGACCCGGCGCGGCACGACCGCGTCCCCGATCGAGAGGACGAGCGAACCAGGAGGCAGCGTCACGTCGAGCGGACGTGCGCGTCGCTCCCCGACGACCACCACCCGATCGGCAGTGAGTCGCTCCGCCGCCCCGGTCAGCCGATGCCGCAGCTCGAGACCGCCCGGCTCGATCGACACCGGCACCAGGAACCCCCGAACGTCGATCGCCGAACCGGCGAGCCGCTCGAGGAGCTGGAAGCGGCTCTCGGCGGGGATCCCGTTCGCGAACGAGCCCGACGGCGTCAAGACGGTGACGCGCGCGCCAACGACGACGGCCGTCTCGACGGCGCTCACGCACGGCCACCAGCCGAAGCCGTCGTCGACCACGACCACGTGCGCGGCGCCGGCGAGACCGTCCGTCAGGGCCCCTGTCGAAGAGAGCACGCCGTCCAGGCCGACGTGCTCGACCGCGCCCGTCGCCACCACGACCGCGTCGGCGTCCGCCACCGTCGCCTCGGCGACGGCGCCGAGAAGCGTCTGGACGCCGGCCGCCTCGAGCGCGGACTCGTAGAACCCCACGAGCGCCAGCCATCCCTTCCGGTTCGGCGCGCTCGCCGCGGTCAGCAGGGCGCCGCCGAGCCGATCGCCCCTCTCCACGAGCGCCACCTCGACCCGGCCGGAGCGTGCGAGCGCGAGAGCGCACTCGAGGCCGCCCGGCCCGCCGCCGACGACCACCACGCGGCGGCCGCCAGGGCCCTCCTGGAGGACGTGCGCCTCGCCGGGCCGCCGGGTCTCACCGTGCGGTGCGAGATCGGGGTTCACCGCGCAGAAGACGCGAGGGGTGAACGAGCGGCAGTCCTCCAGGCAGCCGACGCACGGCCGGATCTCGGCGTCGCGCCCCTCGACGAGCTTGCCGGCGACGTCGGCGTCGGCGAGGAACGCCCGCGCCATGCCGACGAGATCGACGCCTGCGGCGAGCGCCGCCTCGATCTCCGACGCCGTGCGGAAGCCCTGGCAGACGAGAAGCGGGACGTCGACGGCCGCGCGGAGCGCCGAGATCCCGGCGAGGAGCGGCGGCCGCTCCATCGCCATGTCGCGCACGTAGTTCCCGCGCACACCGAGGGTGACGTCGGCGAAGTCGACGGGCGCCACGGCGGCGAGGTGTCCGAGCACGGCCGCAATCGACTCGAGCCCGAGGTCGGACCAGCGCTCCTCGTCCGAGACCCGAAGACCGACGACGGCGTGCGGGTCGAGCGCCCGGATCCCCTCCACGATCTCGACGAGGGCGCGTGCCCGCCCGGCCAGGTCGCCGCCGTAGCGGTCGCCTCGCAGGTTCGTTTCGGTCGAGAGGAGCTGCGCGAGGAGGTACCCGTGCGCCGCATGGAGCTCGACCCCGTCGAACCCTGCCTCGAGCACGTGCGCCGCGGCGTCGACGAACGCCCGGACGACCGCCGCGACCTCGTCCTCGGCGAGCACCCGGGCGAGAGTCGGCTCGCGCGGCGACCGCACCGCCGAGACGCCGACCGGCGCCAGCCAGAGCGGCGAGCCGGTCGTCTCGCGGCCGAGATGGAGGAGCTGCTGGATCGCGACCGCCCCTCCCGCCAGGATCGCCTCGGCGCGCGCGCGGAGCCCCGGGATCGCCTCGCGCCGGTAGGCCTCCGTGCGCGTGCGGCCACGATAGGTCGACTCGGGCGCGACGACCGTGCCGCCGGGAATCGCCATCGCCGCGCCGCCGTCAGCGAGCCGCCGCCAGTACTCGGCGTCGCCCGCGACCGGGAGCCCGTCGATCGCGAGCCCCGTCGAGTGGGCGGTGGCGACGAGCCGGTTCCGGAGCTCGTGCCGCCCGAGGCGAAACGGCGTCGCGAGCGCTCTCGGTGCCGGCTCGGCCGCCATCGTGAGACACTAACGCCCTCCCGAACCAGATCGGAGGTGGAGGTGCTCGAGCACGAGGTGAGAGAGACGGTCGCGGGCGCCGCCCCGCCGGGCCCGGTCGCAGGCCTGCTCGCATCGCTCGCCGGCGGGCAACCCGACGTCTCCGCCTTCGCGACCGACGCCTGGTACGCCTACGGCGCCGACCGCGAGAGCGAGGTCGTCCCGCGCACCGTCGCGACCGGCCGCGACGCGATCGCCGCCGCGATCGCCGACGATCTCTCGCTCCCGTCACACGCGCCCGAGGCGCTCGCCTGCGTGACGAGCGTGACTGACTGCCTGCTGGAGGGACGGCTCGTCGACCGCGCGACCGGCGGAACCGCGGCGACGTTCGCCTGGAGCCTCCAGCTGGACGAGAGCGGGTTGATCGCGCGCGCGCTCACCTACCGCTGCACGCCGGTCGAGCCGTCCGCCTCCTGGGCCGCCCCGGCACCCTGCGCCCACGACGCGCGCGCCGCCGTCGACGGCTACTTCGCCGACCTCGACGCCGCCCGTCTCGAAGAAGCAGCGGCGTGGTTCTCGGACGACGTCCTCTACTCGCACCCGCCCTACTGGCCCGGCGCGCCGCGTGCCGAGTTCCGCGGCATGGCCGAGCTCCTCGACGGCTTCCACAAGCGCGGCCCGCGAACGAACCGGCACGAGATCAGCGCCTGCCTGCAGAGCGGCGCCGAGTGCCTGATCGAGGGCTACTCCCACAAGCCCGAGCATGGCACGAGCGGGCAGTTCGTCTCGAGCCTCACGCTCGACGGCGACGGCCGGATCCGGCGCTACGTGGCGCTCTACTGCGAGCCGGCGGTCGGGCGTCGGCCGTGAACGTGTTCTCGATCCCGACGCTGCTCTGGCGCGAGCGGCCTCCGAGCAGCGGGCCGCCGATCGCGCGCCACTCCCTGGAGACGATCGCCGACGCGGCGCGCGACGCCGGCTTCGAGGCGATCGGCATCGACGACGCGACGGTCGGCTCGCGCGACCCGACGGACGTCGCGTGCGTGCTCCGTGAGCGGGGCCTCCGCTGCACGGACGTGGGCATCCTCTTCCTCGGCCGCTCCCGCACGCTCGCCGAGGCCGAGCGGCTGGCCCAGCTCGCCGGGGCGACCGGCGCGACCGCTTGCATCGCCGTTACCGGCAAGCCCTACGAGCGCGCGACGCTCGTCGCGGAGCTCCGCGCCTGCGGCGACATCCTCCGGCGCGGCGGCGCGCGGCTCGCCCTCGAGTTCGTCCCGTACGTCCACTTGAAGACCCTCGACGAGACGATCGAGCTCTGCGAGGCGGCGGGCTGGGAGCGCTGCGGCGTCCTCTTCGACACGCTGCACTTCCTGCGGAGCGGCGCTCCCTGGGAGACGCTCCGGGCGATGCGCGGCGACCAGATCGCGCTCGTGCACGCCGACGACGCGGGCGAGCCGGGCGCCGACCTCGACGAGGAGAGCCGCGGCGGCCGCCTGCCGCTCGGCGAGGGCACGTTCCCCCTTCCCGCTTTCGTCGAC
>VGCB01000030.1 GCA_016870235.1 Actinomycetota bacterium
GTCCGTACCGCAAGAGCGCCACCGTCGTCGGTGACGTGATGGGCAAGTACCACCCGCACGGCGACACGGCGATCTACGACACGCTCGCCCGCATGGCGCAGCCGTTCTCGCTGCGCTACCCGCTGGTCGACGGCCAGGGCAACTTCGGCTCGATCGACGACGACCCGCCGGCCGCGATGCGGTACTGTGTCACGGGCGAGACCCGCGTCGCCACGACCCAGGGTACCGTTCGGATCTGCGATCTCGCACCACGTGTTCCTTCGGAATCGGACACGCCAATCGACCTCGGAGTTCTTGATCGCCTCGGTCGGCCAGTCAGGGCATCTCTTCTTTTCCATTCAGGCGAACACCACACCCTAAGGGTCTCGACTCGCGAGGGTTACCAGCTAACAGGGACGCTTAACCATCCCGTCCTGTCCCTGGTGAACATCGCAGGCGTTCCGATGCTTCTTTGGAAATTCCTCGAAGAAGTTGCGCCTGGTGACAGAGTCGTTATCGCCCGCCGCCCGAGACCCTTGGATGTCGAGATCGGCGACCGCCAGCGAAATCTTGCGCTGCTCTTCGGAGCATTTCTTTCGGAGGGAGGGATCAGTGCCTACCGCGCTGGGTTCGACAACAATGACACGGACTTTTTCGACGCTGTTGTTGCCGCATATCGCATCGAGGTAGGAAGATGCAGCACGACCGTTGTTCAGAATGCGAGCGGCACGAGGCTGCATCGCATGCGGATCGAAAGCGCGGAGGCATTCCGCCGCAGTGCGCTTGGCGAGATGGGAGTCGCGGGCGCCTGCGAGAAGAAGGTGCCGGAATGGGTCTGGAGATCTAGCCCGGGTGCGAAGCGCGTGTTCCTCCAGTCGCTCTTCACCGGGGACGGCTCGTCGTCGCACCTCCCGCGCGGGACGATCCAGATCTCCTACTCGACGAGGAGCGAGCAGCTCGCGCGGGACGTGCAACTGCTGCTCCTCGAGCTCGGCGTCGTCTCGCGCCTCAGCCGCTCCGCCCGCGGGGAGATCAAAGTCGTGATCACGAACCGCAGAGACGCGCGGCTCTTCGCGCGGAACGTCGGCTTCCTCGGCGCGAAGCAGCGGAAGCTCGACGCCGAGCTCGCGCAGATCCCGCGGGAGAGCACCGCGCTCTCGGGCGACCACGTCCCGTACGTCGCGGACTACATCCGGTCGGACTGTGACTCGCGCTGGGTCGACAAGGACTGGCTGCGGCGTCACGACATCGACCGGGTCGAGCGCTGGGAGCGCGGCGGCGCGGCGATTCTCGAGCGGATCGCCTCCGACGAGGTGAAGGCCGTCGTCGAGCCGCTCGTCACCGGGGAGTACTACTACGCCGAGGTCGCGTCCGTCGTCGATGCGGGGGTTCAGCCGGTCTACTCGCTGCGCGTCGACACCGACGATCACTCGTTCCTGACGAACGGCTTCGTCAGCCACAACACGGAGTGCCGGCTGTCGCGGCTCGCGACGGAGATGCTGCGCGACATCGACGCCGACACCGTCGACTTCCAGCCGAACTACGACGAGAAGGAACGTGAGCCCTCCGTTCTGCCGTCGCGGTTCCCGAACCTCCTGGTCAACGGCTCCGCCGGCATCGCGGTCGGGATGGCGACGAACATCCCGCCGCACCACCTCGGCGAGACGATCGACGCGGTCGTCCAGCTCATCGACAAGCCCGACGCGTCGGTCGACGACCTGATGAAGCACGTCCGGGGTCCCGACTTCCCGACCGGCGGGATCATCGTCGGCCGGTCAGGGATCCGCGACGCCTACCGCACCGGCCGCGGCCGCGTCGTCATGCGCGCCCGCGCCCACATCGAGGAGCTGCGGGGCGGCAAGAGCGCGATCGTCGTCACCGAGCTGCCCTACGGGGTCAAGAAGGGCGGCGACTCCGGCGTGATCAAGAAGATCGCCGACCTCGTCCAGGAGAAGGTCATCACCGAGGTCTCCGACCTCGCCGACCACTCCGACAAGACCGGGATGCGGATCCAGGTCGAGCTCAAGCGCGACGCCGTCCCGCAGGTCGTCCTCAACAAGCTGTTCAAGCACACGGCGCTGCAGACGACGTTCGGCTACAACGCCGTCGCGCTCGCCGACGGCGTCCCGCGGACGCTGTCGCTGCTGCAGATGCTGCAGCACTACCTCGACTACCAGCGCGAGATCGTCACGCGCCGCTCGAAGCACGAGCTGCGGCAGAAGCTCGCGCGCGCCCACATCCTCGAGGGCTACCTGATCGCGCTCGACAACCTCGACGCCGTGATCCAGCTCATCCGCGGCTCGCGCGACACCGACGACGCCCGCACCGGCCTGATGAACGGCTTCGGGCTCTCGGAGCTGCAGGCGCAGGCGATCCTCGACATGCGCCTCGCGCGGCTCACGGGGCTCGCGCGCAAGGAGGTCGAGGACGAGTTCAGGGACATCCAGGAGCGGATCGAGGAGCTCCGCGCGATCCTGGGCGATCCCGTCCGCATCCTGGCGTTGATCCGCGAGGAGCTCCTCGAGATCAAGCAGACCTACGGCCGCAGCGACGACCGCCGCACCGAGATCGTCGCCGGCGAGGACTCGCTCGAGCTCGAGGACATGATCGCCGAGGAGGACATGGTGATCGCGATCACCAACTCCGGCTACATCAAGCGCCTCCCGGTCTCCACCTACCGCGAGCAGCGCCGGGGCGGGATCGGCGTGATGGGGATGGACATGAAGGAGGAGGACTACATCGAGCACCTCTTCGTCGCCTCCACCCACGACTTCATCCTCTTCTTCACGAGCGTCGGCAAGGTGTACCGGCTGAAGGTGCACGAGCTGCCGCTCGGCTCGCGCCAGTCGAAGGGCCGCGCGATCGTCAACCTGCTCCCGTTCCGGCAGGACGAGAAGGTGCGTGCCGTCATCGCCACCCGCGACTACAAGGAGGCGAAGTACCTCGTCTTCGGCACCCAGAAGGGGGTCGTCAAGAAGACCGAGTTCCTCGAGTACAACACCCCACTCAAGGCAGACGGGATCATCGCCCTCAGGATGCGCGAGGACGACGAGCTGATCGGCGTCCGCCTCTCCGACGGAGCCGACGACGTCCTCATGGTCTCCCGGCTCGGGCAGGCCGTCCGCTTCAAGGAGTCGGACGTGCGGTCGATGGGCCGCCCTGCCTCCGGTGTCGCCGGCATGAAGCTCCGATCGGGCGACGAGGTGATCGCGCTCGAGATCGCCGACGACGAGGCCGATCTGCTCGTCGTCACCGAGAACGGGTACGGCAAGCGAACGCAGATCCGCGACTACCCGACGAAGGGCCGCGGCACGCAGGGCGTCCGCACCGCACAGCTGGTCGAGGGCAAGGGCGAGCTCGTCGGCGCCCGTGTCGTCCGCGACGGCTACCAGGTGATGCTGATCTCGGACGGCGGCACCGTGATCCGCATGGCCGCCGCCGACATCAAGCGCTCGGGACGCCAGACCCAGGGCGTGATCGTGATGCGCCTCCGCGACGCCGAGCAGGTCTCGACGCTCGCGCCCGTGGTCGGGTCCGACTCGGATCCCGAGCCGGAGAAGGTGACCTCGGACGGTCCGCCCGCGGACGCTGCCGGCGAGCAGGAGCCGCTCGACCTGTACGAGCCGACGGAGGACGACTCCTCCGAGAACGCGCTCGATCTGGTCGAGGACGACACCGACGGGACGTAGCGCCGGAAGACAGCCGGCTTCGGCGAGCCCCAAAGGGCTGATCGCTCCGGCGCAGGTCATTCGTGCGCGGCGAGGGCCGACGGGGTGCTCGTCTGTTGGGGCAACAACAGCGCAGGTCAGCTCAACGACATTCCGTGGGGCGCGTTCACGAATGTGAGCGCCGCCCGGCGTCACTCCTGCGCCGTCCGGACGAACGGCGCGCTCGCGTGCTGGGGCGACAACAGCGCCGGACAGCTGAACGGCATCCCCGGCGGGACGTTCACGCAGGTCTCCGCGCGGGCGCGCTGCCGCCGGGGCTGACGCTGTCGCCAGCCGGCACGATTTCGGGCGGGCCGACCGCGAACGGCACGTGCACGTTCACCGTGACCGCGTCGAGCCTCCTGGGCTCCGAAGAGCGTCAAGGTCCCGGTGAAGGCGCCGCCGTCGGCCTGAGTGGTCACGGGAGGAGGGAGCGGGCAGCCCGACTGCCGCCCGCTCCCCCCGGCTCTCTGCGTCGAGCTCAGCTCCTGGGCCCGCGGCCGAGCCGTGGCCGCAGCAGCCGCCGCCACGCGAAGAGCCCGACTGCGCCGGCGATCAGCGCGACGACGATCCACTGGACGACGCCCATGACGCCGTCCACTTCGTCCCAACGGTCGCCGAGCGCAGCGCCCGCGCCGATCAGCGCCGCGTTCCAGACGGCGCTGCCAATGGCCGTCAAGACCGTGAAGCGCAGGAGCCGCATCCGCCGGAAGCCCGCCGGTATCGAGACGAGCGAGCGGATGAGCGGAACGCACCGGCAGACGAGCACGGCGATGTCGCCACGCCGGTCGAACCAGGCCTCCGCACGCCGAAGGTCCGCCTCCGTGACGCCGAGCCAGCGCCCGTGGAGGACGACGAAGCGGTGCAGTCGCCGCGGGCCGATCGCGGCAGCGACCCCGTAGACGACCCACGCGCCGACGAGCGACCCGGCCGTCGCTGCCGCGATCATCCCGACGATCGAGGCGTCGCCGCGGCCGGCGACGAAGCCCGCGAGCGGGCGGACGATCTCGGACGGGATCGGCGGGACGACGTTCTCGAGCGCGACGAGCGCCGCCACCCCGAGGTAGCCGAGCTCCTCGACGACGCCGGTCGCCCACTCCGTGAGATCGGAAAGTACGGCCGCAGTGAACGCAGTCGGGGCTGATCGCTACGTGCCGGCGGCCCGATCCGCCTTGGCGCCGGCGAGGGCGCTGACGAGGTCGATCGGGATCGGGAAGACCACGGTCGAGTTGTTCGAGGCGCCGATCTCGAGCAGCGTCTGCAGGTAGCGGAGCTGCACCGTGATCGGCTCCTGGGCCATCACTGCCGCGGCGTCGCGCAGGCGCTCCGAGGCCTGGTACTCGCCTTCGGCGGAGATCACCTTCGCGCGCCGCTCGCGCTCCGCCTCGGCCTGCCGCGCCATCGCCCGCTGCATGTCCGACGGGATCTCGACGTCCTTCACCTCGACCACGGTGACCTTGATCCCCCACGGCGAGGTCGCCTCGTCAATGATCTGCTGGAGGATGTCGTTGATCTTGTCGCGCTCCGAGAGGAGCTCGTCGAGCTGGTGCTGACCGAGCACCGACCGCAGCGTCGTCTGGGCGATCTGCGAGGTCGCGACCATGTAGTTCTCCACCTGCACGATTGCCGCCTTCGGCTCCACGATCCGGAAGTACGCGACCGCGTTGACGCGCACCGGCACGTTGTCCTTCGTGATCACCTCCTGCGGCGGCACGTTCAGCGTGATCGTCCGCAGGTCGACCTTGACCATCCGGTCGATCACCGGGATCAGGATGAAGAGTCCCGGCCCCTTCGGCTCGGGCAGGAGCCGGCCGAGCCGGAAGATGACCCCGCGCTCGTACTCGCGCGCGACCTTCACGGCCGCGAACAGGAACATGAGCAGGATCGCGGCGATCACGACGACGATGACGAGTGCGGTCACGATGCATGCCTTTCGAGAGACGACGACGGGATGGGGGAGACGACGACGGTGAGGCCGTCCTCCACGACCTCGTCGATGAGGACGCGGTCGCCCGCGACGAGGGTCGATCCGTCCGCGGCGCGTGCCCGCCAGCGCTCGCCGTCGACGACGACGTAGCCGCCGCGGCGCACGACGCCCTCCGCCCCCGCGAGCCGGTGGACATCGACCTCGACCGGTGCCTTCCGCGCCTTCCAGACCCGGTTCAGCGCCACCCCGAAGAGGAGCGACAGCGTGCCGGCGACCGCCACCGCCGTCCAGATCGAGACCTGATAGGCGGGCCCGGCCGGGTCGAACAGCATCAGCGACCCGATCACGAACGTCGTCGCGCCGGCAAGCGTGAGCGCGCCGTGGCTCGGCAGGAACGCCTCGGCGACGAAGAAGCCCGCCGCGAGCAGCATCAGCAGCGCCCCCGCAAGCGAGACCGGCAGCACCTGAAGGCCGTAGAGGCCGACGATCAAGGAGATCGCGCCGACCGTGCCGGGGAAGATCAGACCGGGGTTCCAGAGCTCGACGACGAGCCCGATCAGCCCGATCGAGAGCATCAGCGCGATCAGGTTGGGGTCGATCAGCAGGTCGAGGGCCCGCTTCCAGAAGCCCATCTCGGTGCGCTCGATCTCGGCGCCCGCCGTCCGCAGGACGAGGCCCTTCGGCACGGTGCGGTCGCCGTCGATCTGGCGCAGGATCGCGGGCAGGGTCGGCGCGATCTCGTCGACGATGTTCTTCTGGAGCGCCTCGCGGGCACCGAAGTTCGACGCCTGGCGCACCATCGCCTCCGCGGCCTTCACGTTCCGGCCGTGCTCGCGGGCGAGCTCGCCGATGTACGCGGCGGCGTCGTTCACGACCTTGCGGCGCAGGTCCTTGGAGAGGTCCTCGCCCCCCGTCGAGATCGGCGTCGAAGAGCCGATGTTCGTCTGCGGCGCCATCGCGAGGACGTCGGCCGCCTGTCCGATCACCGCGCCCGCGGAGTCCGCGCTCGACCCGGCGGGGGAGACGTACACGATCACGGGCACCTTGGCCGCCAGGATCGCCTTGACGATGTTCCGCATCGAGGAGGAGAGCCCGCCGGGCGTGTCCATCTCGATCACGACGGCCTGGAAGCCGTCCTTCTCGCCCCGCTCGATCGCACCCTCGAGGAAGTCCTCGGTGACCGGGTTGATGTCGTTGTCGAGCTCCGCGACGAGGACGCGGCTTCCGTCCGGGGCGCTCGCGGCCGCATCGGCTCCGCCCGCGCTGCTGCCGGCGAGAAGGATGACCGCCACGAGACCGGCGAGGAATGCTCGCAGCACGACGAACTCGACTGTAGCAACGGCCCTTCGGCCGACTTCGTGACGAACTGTCACGAAGTCGAGCCTTCAGGGGGCCGTAAGGATTCGGTGAGCGGAAGGCCTCTCACCCTTGCCGTCGAAGACGACCTCGCCGATCCTTCACGGTGCCGTCATGAACCGATCGCTTCTCGCCGCCCTCGTCGCGGGTCTCGTCGCCATCGCCGTGGCACCGGCCGACCCTGCCCTCGCGCAGGCGGGCGCCGCCGTCTCTGGAACCGTCGACGTGCCGGCCGGAGCCGACGGCTCCGTCGTCCACGGCAGGGCGCCCGCACGGTTCGACCTCGTCGGCGTCAGCTGGCGCGGCCCCGGTGACGTCCGGCTCAGCGTCCGCGGTCTCGACGGTCGCTGGGGCGCGTGGAAGCAGGCGATCGTCGAGGACGGGGACAGCCCCGACCGTGGCGCGCCGGAGGCCGCCCGCTCGGCAGGACGGCGGCTCGGCAACCCGTGGTGGGTCGGCCCCTCGAACGGGATCCGCTACCGGATCCGGGGACGGGTCTCCGATCTGCGCGCCACCTTCGTCCACAGCCCCGCGGTCCGGCTGCCGTTCCGGCGACCTGCTGCCACCGTCTCGCCCGCGATCGTGCCGCGCTCCTCCTGGGGGGCGGACGAGTCGATCCGGCGCTCCGACCCCGACGCGGCGTCGGCGCTCCGGCTCGCGATCGTGCACCACACGGCGGGCGCAAACGACTACACGCGCGAGCAGGCCCCGGCGATCGTGCGCGCGATCATGACCTACCACGTCAAGTCGAACGGCTGGAACGACATCGGCTACAACTTCCTCGTCGACCGCTTCGGCACCGTCTACGAGGGCCGGTACGGCGGCCTCGACCAGAACGTCGTCGGGGCACACGCGCAGGGCTTCAACACCGGCTCGGTCGGCGTCGCCGTGCTCGGCACGTACGAGGGCGAGGCCATCTCGCCGGCGGCGGAGAAGGCGCTCGCCGAGCTCCTCGCCTGGCGGCTCGACCTCGCGCACGTCGATCCGCTCTCGACCCTGAACTACATCTCGAACGGCAACCCGCGGTTCCCCGCCGGGCTACCGGTGTTCCTGCGCGCGGTCTCCGGGCATCGCGACACGGGGTATACGTCGTGCCCGGGCGACACGCTCTACGCCCGCCTCGGCGCGATCGCCGAGCGGATCCAGCGAACCGGCCTGCCGAAGCTCTACGACCCGCTCGTCGAGGGCGGCGTCGGCGCGGTCGTGCGCGTGCGCGCCCGCGTGTCGGACAGCTCCGGCTGGGCCGTCAGGATCTTCGACGACGCGACGCAGCTCCAGGTGGCGCTCGGGACCGGGATCGGGCCGACCGTCGACTGGTCGTGGGACGCGACCCTCGTGCCGCCGGGGCGCTACACCTGGCGAATCGAGGCGCCGGGCGTGACGGCGGCGGCGGGCCGGGTCGAAGGGGCCGCTGCGGCGGCGACGCTGGCGTTCACCGCCGCCGCCGCGGATCTCGACACGATCAGCCCGAACGGGGACGGTCTCGCCGAGTCGACCACGATCGCCTACACCCTCGCCGCGAACGCGAACGTGAAGGCGGACGTCCTCGAGCCGGCAACGGGAGTCGTCGTCGCACCGCTCGAGCTCCCGCGCTGGCGACGGGCGGGCGAGCACACCGTCGCCTTCGACGGGCTCGGGCTCCCGGACGGCGTCTACGCGATCCGGCTGACGGCGCGCGCGTCGGGATCGGCGGACGTCACCACCGACGTCACGATCGGCGTCACCCGGACGCTCGGCTCGCTCTCCGTCACCCCCGAGGTCTTCACCCCGCAGCGGCCGGACAGCCCGACGTCGCTCGCGATCTCCTTCACCCTGAGCCAGCCCGCCGCCGTCATCGTGCGCGTGCTCCGCGAGGGCCGCTCCGTCACGGTGCCGTTCTCGGGCCTCCTCACCGAGGGCCCGCAGCTCGTCGACTGGAACGGCTCGAAGCCGAGCGGCTCGATCGGCGACGGCGACTACGAGGTGATCGTCGAGGCGACCGACGCGATCGGGACGACGCGGCTGCAGGCGCCGTTCACGCGCGACGCGACCCCACCCCGGGTCACGCTCGTCTCGCGCAAGCCGGCCGTGCTGGCCTTCGACGGCCCCGCGCGCGTGACCGGGCTCGCGAACAACGCCCGGCGGGCCTTCGAGGTGAGGGCGGCGGGCAAGGTGCGCGTTCCCGGGATCGAGGAGATCCGGACGCTGACGCTGTTCGTGCGCGACGCCGCCGGCAACCTCACGGAGCTTCGCGTGAAGGCGCCGCGCGGTCGTCCCGGCACCGCCGGCTGAGCGACGAGCAAGCGCCCCGACCCGCACGAGCCTCTAGACTCGGCCCGTGCACGACCGCGGCAACCTCCCCTGCCACGACACATGATCCCCACCCTTCCGTTCGGCCGCGACGCGATCGAGGCGATCCTGCCGCACCGGCCGCCGTTCCTCCTCCTCGACGAGATCGTCGAGCTGGAGCCCGGCACCCGGGCGGTCGGCCGCTATCGCGTGCCCGAGGACGGCTGGTGGTTCCCCGGCCACTTCCCCGAGCGGCCTGTGATGCCGGGCGTCCTCATCGTCGAGTCGATGGCGCAGACGGGCGCGGTCGCCGCGCTCGCGCTCGAGGAGAACCGCGGCCGGATCGCCTTCTTCGCCGGCATCGACGAGTGCCGGTTCAAGCGGGTCGTCTCCCCCGGGGAGACGCTGACGCTCGCGTGCGAGATCGACCAGGTCAGGGGCCCGATCGGGCGCGGCAAGGCGACGGCGCACGTCGGCGAGACGCTCGCCGCCCGCTCCACCCTCACGTTCGCGATCGAGCGATGATCGGGCGCGCGGCCGGACCACGGATCGGGATCACCGGTCTCGGCGTCCACGCGCCCGAGCGCGTCGTCACGAACGACGACCTCGCGACGATGGTCGAGACGTCCGACGAGTGGATCCAGGAGCGCACCGGGATCCGCGAGCGGCGGTTCGCCCGCGAGGATCAGGCGTTGACCGACATCGCGCTGCCCGCTGCGACGGCCGCGCTGGCCGATGCGGGCGTTGCGGCGCAGTCGATCGACCTCCTGATCTGCGCGACCGTGACGCCGGACATGCTCTTCCCGACGAGCTCGGCGCTCCTCGCCGACGAGCTCGCGATGCCGCAGGCCGCCGCCTACGACCTCCTCGCGGGCTGCACGGGGTTCATGTACGCGCTCGCGCAGGCCTACGGGATGCTCGCGTCCGGGCTGTCCGAGCGCGCGCTCGTGGTGGGCGGCGACATCCTCTCGCGGATCCTCAACTGGGACGATCGCGGCACCGTCGTCCTCTTCGGCGACGGGGGCGGCGCCGTCGTCATGGAGCGGGTCGACGCCGGCGGCTTCCTCGGCTTCGAGCTCGGTGCCGACGGCGGCGGCGGCGTGCACCTCTCGTTTCCCGGCAGCGGCTCCCGGCCGCTCTCGAACGGCGAGCCGAGCGCGCTGACGATGAACGGCCGCGAGGTCTTCAAGTTCGCGACCCGGGTGATGGTGTCGTCCGCGACTGCGATCCTCGAGCGGTGCGAGAAGACGGTCGACGACATCGACCTGTACGTGCCGCACCAGGCGAACAAGCGGATCATCGACTATGCGGCCGGTAAGCTCGGGATTCCACCGGACAAGACCGTGGTGAATGTGGACAGATATGGCAACACGTCATCGGGCTCGATCCCGCTGGCGCTCGCGGAGGCACGCGACGCCGGGCGGCTCGAGGACGGCGCACTGGTCCTGATGACCGGTATGGGCGCAGGCCTCACCTGGGGCTCGGCGCTGCTTGAATGGAGCGACAGGAGGATCGCGCGATGAGCAAGGTCGCGTTCTGCTTTCCCGGCCAGGGGTCGCTCGAGGAGGGCATGGGGCGCGAGATCGCCGAGGCCGTCCCCGCTGCGATGGACGTGTACCGGGTCGGGAGCGAGGCCTCGGGCCTCGACCTGAAGAAGCTGTGCTTCGACTCGCCGCTCGACGGCCTCGTCGAGACGGAGGTCCAGCAGCCGGCGCTCCTGGCGACGAGCCTCGCCATCCTCGCCGCGCTCAGGGCCGAGGGGATCGAGCCGGACGTCGTCGTCGGCCACTCGGTCGGGGAGTTCGCCGCGCTCGCGTCGGTCGGGGCGATGACGACCGACGAGGCGATCCGGCTCGTGCGCGAGCGCGGTCTCGCGATGGCGGAGGCGGCCCGCCAGCAC
>VGCB01000031.1 GCA_016870235.1 Actinomycetota bacterium
AACGCTTACGGAATTGGGAGATCACTCTCTCAGGTGAGGCCGAATCGATCGCGACACGTAATCGTGTGAAGGGCGTCACGCTCAGCGTCGCGACGACGCGATCTCAGGCGAGCGCGGTCGCGATCGCCACGACCGTTTCGTAGCACGGCAAGGGGGATGGGATGGAAGACAGGATCAGGAAGACGATTCAGCAGTATGCGAAGCTCGCGGTCGACGCGTCCGCGCTCGGAGAGCATGACGACCTGTATCAGGCCGGAATGACCTCGCACGCGAGCGTCAGCCTCATGCTCGGGCTCGAGAACGAGTTCGACGTGGAGTTCCCTGACCGCATGCTGACGCGGCGGGTGTTCGAGAGCATCAACTCGATTCGCGAGGCGCTTCTCGAGCTCGCGCACGAGCAGGCCGCATGAGGTACCCGGAGTCGGCCGTGACGGCCGAGACGAGCGACGAGCTGTTCCTCGCGGGCATGGCCGAGGCCGCGGCAGTCGCCGCGACCTGGGCGCGGCGCCTTCTGGCGCGTCTGCGCGGACCATCGCGTCTCGACGCTCTTCACGGCGCCGACGGCGCTGCGGGCGATCCGGAAGGAGGACCCGGAGGGTCGTCGCCTCGCGGGCCGCGACCTGGGCCCCCTGCGCGCGCTCTTCCTCGCCGGTGAGCGCGCCGATCCGGATACGTACGCGTGGGCGAAGGGCCTTCTCGGGGGCCGCCCGGTCGTGGATCACTGGTGGCAGACCGAGACTGGGTGGCCGATCGCCGCCAACTGCCTCGGCGTCGGGCCGATCCCCGAGCGGCCCGGCTCACCGGGGCGTCCGGTGCCCGGGTACGACGTCCGGATCCTGGGCGCGGACGGAGGTGAGCTCGGGGCCGGGGTCGACGGCGCGATCGCGATCAGGCTGCCGCTGCCGCCGGGGACGCTGCAGACGCTCTGGGGCGCCGACGAACGCTTCGTCGAGTCGTACATGCGCGAGCACGAGGGCTTCTACACGACCGGCGACGGTGGCCGCATCGACGAGGACGGCTACCTCCATGTGATGGGCCGGGTGGACGACGTCATCAACGTCGCCGGACACCGGCTCTCGACCGGAGCGATGGAGCAGGTGGTAGCGGCGCACCCCGACGTCGCCGAGTGCGCGGTGATCGGCGTCCCCGACGAGCTCAGGGGCCAGGTGCCGCTCGGGCTCGTCGTGCTGAAGGCCGGAGCGGAGCGCGACCCGTCGGCCCTCGAGGCCGAGCTCGTCGCCGCGGTCAGGGAGGAGATCGGCGCCTTCGCCTGCTTCCGCACCGCGCGCGTGGTCGAGCGCCTCCCGAAGACGCGATCCGGCAAGATCCTCCGCGCGACCATGCGCGACCTCGCGTCGGGGCGCGACCCTGCGGCCCCACCGACGATCGACGACCCGGCGGCCCTGGACGAGATCCGGGATGTGCTCGCGCCCGTGCGCGCAGGCTCGGGCTGACGTCGATCCCCGGGCCGCGCCCGCGCCACGCCGCACGGGACGAAGCTGCAGTGCCGTGTGAAACCGGAGCACTTTCGCAACACTCCGCGACAGACACGCAACTTCTTTCGCGTTAGGCTCAAGCCATGGGGAGGAGGCCGGTGGCCCAGGGACAGTGTCCGAACGGGACAGGTCCTGCTCCGGCGAGCCGGCGCCTCTGATCGAGAGTGCACCTGATCGAGTGACCGCCGCGGCCGCCGCCCCGTCCGCCGGCTGAGCCCCTTCGACGATCCGGTCCTTCGACGATCCGGTCCGGGCCGCCGCCAGCCCGCCTCTACGCCTCGGGAATCCGGGCCTCGAGCGTCGCCGCGAGCGCGTCGCGCACGGGCTCGAGCTCGATCCGGTCGAGCACGTCCTGGAAGAACCCGCGGACGATCAGCCGCTCGGCCACCGCCCGCGGCAGGCCGCGCGCCATCAGGTAGAAGAGCTGCTCGCGATCGACCGGCGACAGCGTCGCGCCGTGCGTGCAGCGGACGTCGTTCGCGAGGATCTCGAGCCCGGGGATGGAGTTCGCAACCGCGGTCTTCGCGAGCAGGAGGTTGCGGTTCTCCTGGTACGCGTTCGTCTTCTGGGCGCCCTCCTCGACCCGGATCATCCCGCGCCAGACGGCGCGCGCCCGATCGCGCAGCGCGCCCTTGAACGCGAAGTCCGAGGTCGTGTCCGGCGCGCCGTGCAGCTGGTAGGTGTCGTAATCGAGGTGCTGGCTGCCGTCGGCGAAGTACGCACCGGTGACACGCGAGGTGGCGCCGCGACCGGCGAGGTCGTTCTGGATCCATGCCTTGCCGCGGGCAGAGCCGAAGCCGCCGGCAACCCAGTCGAGCTCGGCGTCGCGATCGACGCGCGCGTGGCTCGAGGCGAAGTACCAGCTTCCGCGCGAGAGGTTCTGCAGCGACACGAACTCGACCTTGGCGCCCGCGCCGACGACGATCTCGGCGACGGCGTTGACGTAGCCCTCGAGCTCCGGCGAGGCCGACGTCAGCTCCTCGACCACGGAGAACCGGCTTCCGGGCTCGGCGACGACGAGCAGCCGCCAGAAGAGCGAGCCGCCCTCGGTCGTGTTCGTGGCCCGGACGTAGATCGGCTTCTCGATCACGACGTCGCGGGGGACGTGGACGAGCAGGCCGTTCTGCCACGACGCCGCGTTGTGTGCCCGCAGCTTGTCGTCCGGCTGGACGAGCGTCCCGAGCAGCGGGTGGTCGTCGGTCAGCGGCTCGACCCGGACGCCGGCCGGCGCCTCGTGGATCGTCAGCCCGGCCTCGCCGACCCAGATCGTCCCGGCCGTGTCGAGCTCGACCATCGAGCCGGTGTCCACGGCGACGTCGCCGGTCGCCGTCCACGCGTCCGGGTCGAAGCCGCGGAGGTCGGTGAACCGCCAGTGCTCCTCCGACGTCGTCGGCAACGCCAGCGCGCGATAGCGGTCGATCAGGTCAGCTCGCATGTGGTGCGTACCTCCGGTGGAGCATCAGCGCGTTCCCGTCCGGGTCGCGGAAGAAGGCCATGTGACAGACGCCGGTGTCGAAGACGTCGCCGTCGAAGACGACGCCCTTGCCCTCCGGCTCCGCGCGCGCCGCGTCGACGTCCGGGACGCGGAGCGCGATCGAGGCGGTGTGGGGCGCGGTGAACTCCTGACCGATGTTCGTCGGGTCGAGCAGGTAGAGGCTCAGGTTCTCACCCAGCTGGAACTCGGGCCAGGCACCCTCGCCCGGGAGCTCGTCGAGCCCGAGCGTCTCGCCGTAGAAGCGGCGCGAGCGCCCGATGTCGGTGACGGGCACCGACACGAAGTCCGTCCGCTCGACCCTCATCTCTCGTTCGACGTCCCGCCGGCGCTAGCCGACGGAGCCCTCCATCTGCAGCTGGATCAGCCGGTTCATCTCGACCGCGTACTCGAGCGGCAGCTCCTTCGTGATCGGCTCCACGAAGCCGGACACGATCATCCCGCTCGCCTCGCCCTCCGAGAGCCCGCGGCTCATCAGATAGAAGAGCTGCTCCTCGCCGATCTTGGAGACGGTCGCCTCGTGGCCGAGGTCGACGTCGTTCTCCTTGACGTCGATGTACGGGTAGGTGTCGGAGCGCGAGTCCTCGTCGAGGATGAGCGCGTCGCAGACGACCTTGGACTTCGTCCCCGTCGCGCCCTTCCCGACCTCGAGCAGGCCGCGGTAGCCGCCGCGCCCGCCGTTCTTCGAGATCGACTTCGAGGTGATCACCGACGTCGTGTTGGGCGCGACGTGGACGACCTTGCCGCCCGCGTCCTGGTGCTGGCCCTTGCCGGCAAACGCGATCGACAGCACCTCGCCGTGCGCACCCTCGCCCATCAGCCAGATGGCGGGGTACTTCATCGTCACCTTCGAGCCGAGGTTGCCGTCGACCCACTCCATCGTCGCGTTCTCATGCGCGACCGCGCGCTTCGTGACGAGGTTGTAGACGTTGTTCGACCAGTTCTGGATCGTCGTGTACCGGCACCGGCCACCCTTGTGGACGATGATCTCGACGACGGCCGAGTGCAGCGAGTCGGACGAGTAGATCGGCGCCGTGCAGCCCTCGACGTAGTGCACGTAGGCGTCCTCGTCGACGATGATCAGCGTCCGCTCGAACTGGCCCATGTTCTCCGCGTTGATGCGGAAGTACGCCTGCAGCGGCATCTCGATCCGCACGCCCTTCGGCACGTAGATGAAGGAGCCGCCAGACCACACCGCGGAGTTGAGCGCCGCGAACTTGTTGTCGTTCTGCGGGATCACCTTTGCGAAGTACTGCTGCACGAGCTCGGGGTGCTCGCGGAGGCCCGAGTCCATGTCGAGGAAGATGACGCCCTGCCGCTCGAGGTCCTCCTGGAGCTTGTGGTAGACGACCTCCGACTCGTACTGCGCGCCGACGCCGGCGAGGTACTTCTTCTCCGCCTCCGGGATCCCGAGGCGATCCCACGTGTCGAGGATCTCCGCCGGCAGGTCCTCCCACTTGTCGGCCTGCTTCTCGGTCGGCTTCAGGTAGTAGTGGATGTTGTCGAAGTCGATGCCGGAGAGGTCGGCGCCCCAGCTCGGCATCGGCCGCGCGTGGAAGAAGTCGAGGCTCTCGTGACGGAACCGGCGCATCCAGTCGGGCTCCGCCTTGTGGTCGGAGATGACGTCGATCAGCTCGTGCGAGAGCCCCTTCGGCGCCTTGTAGATCGGCGAGTCGTCGACGTGCCAGCCGTAGTCGTACTCGGCGCGGATCTCGCGGATGATCTCGTTCTCGTCCCTGGTCTCGATCTCGCTCATGACTCGTCTCCTCCCGACTCGCTCGCGACGCCGGCCGGGATGAAGGGGTCGTAGCCCTTCTCCTCGAGCTCGAGCGCGAGCTCCGGGCCGCCCGAGGCGACGATCCGACCGTCGGCGAACACGTGCACGTGGTCCGGCTGGATGTAGTTGAGGATCCGCTGGTAGTGCGTGATCACGACCGCGCCCATCGTGGAGCCCACCAGCTCGTTGACGCCGCCGGCGACCACACGCAGCGCGTCGATGTCGAGGCCGGAGTCGGTCTCGTCGAGGATCGCGATCCGCGGCTTCAACATCGCCATCTGCAGGATCTCGACGCGCTTCTTCTCGCCCCCCGAGAAGCCGTCGTTCAGGTAGCGCTGGGCCAGCTCGCGCGGCACCTTCAGCTGCTCCATCGCGGCCAGGAGCTCGGTACGGAACTCCTTGACCGGGATCGGGTCGTCCTCGCCGCCGTTGGCCGCCTTGCGCTTCGCGTTGATCGCACTGCGCAGGAAGCTCGTCACGGTCACGCCGGGGATCGCGTGCGGGTACTGGAAGGCGAGGAAGAGGCCGCGGCGCGCCCGCTCGTCCGCCTCCTCGTCGACGAGGCTCTCACCGTCGAGGAGGATCTCCCCGTCGGTGACCTCGTAGGCCGGATGCCCCATCAGCGCATACGCGAGGGTCGACTTCCCCGAGCCGTTCGGGCCCATGATCGCGTGCTTCTCGTTTAGGTCGACGGCGAGATCGACGCCCTTGACGATCTCGGTGCCGTCCTCGAGGGCGACGTGCAGGTTTCTCAGCTCGAGCAGTGCCACTTCGTTCGTCCCTTCGCGTGTGCTCACCTAGTGGTCGGGCCGTGCAGGGGAGGAGCGGGGGCCCCTCGGGCGCCGGCCCGGCGTCGCCCCCTGGATGCTATTCCCGGTGAACGGTGGATTTACTCGATCATACCGTGCCGCGTGCCGCGCGGGCGCAGCGCCTGTCCAGGGAAGCGGTCGTCATCCTGCTATCGTCTTTCCATGCCTTTCGGAATCGGCATCTGGGAGCTCCTCATCCTGCTGCTCGTCCTGCTGCTCGTCTTCGGCCCCAAGCGGCTGCCGGAGATGGGTCGGCAGCTCGGCCGCGGCATGCGGGAGTTCAAGGACTCGGTCACGGGCAAGGACCACCCCGACGACGACGACCGCGCGGAGCTTCCCGCCGCGGCGGCGACCTCGGACGTCCCGGCCCGCGAGCGCGAGACGCTTTCCTAGACCCGCCACGCCCCTGAGAACCCGCGTGCCGCCATGCTGAGACGGCTCGTCCCCCGGCGGCTCCGCCACGGAGAGGAGGCGACGCTCGTCGAGCACCTCGGCGAACTGCGTCATCGCCTCGTCCTCTCGCTCCTCGCGATCGTCCCGGCCTTCGCGATCGCGTTCGCCTTCCACACGCGGATCATCGAGTGGCTCAAGCGGCCGCTCCCGGACGACAAGGAAGATCAGCTCCTGACGCTGGGGGTGATCGAGCCCTTCACGAACGCGGTCAAGGTCAGCCTCATCGTCGCGATCGCCGTGACGCTGCCGATCCTCCTCTGGCAGATCTGGGGCTTCCTCGCGCCCGCGATGACCGACCAGACGCAACGGATCATCAGCTGGTTCGTGGCCTTCGCCACGGCACTCTTCGCCGGCGGCGTCGCCTTCGCCTACGTGATCGTCCTCCCGGCCGCCCTCGAGTTCCTCACCGGCTTCGACGAGGAGCTCTACAACGAGCAGATACGGGCGAGCTTCTACTTCTCGTTCGTGAGCATGACGATCCTCGCCATCGGCCTCGCCTTCCAGATGCCGATCTTCATCCTCGCGCTCGTGCGCATCGGCGTCCTCAGCTCGCGCACGCTCCGCAAGAATCGGCGGATCGGCGTCCTGATCATGGTCGTCTTCGCGATCCTCCTGCCCACCGTCGACCCCGTCTCGCTCGCCCTCGAGACGATCCCGCTCCTCGCCCTCTTCGAGCTGTCGATCTGGCTCTCGGTCTGGATGGAGCGCCGCTACGGCGTGACGACGATCAAGGAGCGCTGGTCGGAGACGTAGGAGGGGTCGCCGGCGCGGCCCCTCGGTCCCCGGCCTTCGCACGAGGAGTCGGAGCAGTGAGCCGCCGGACGATCAGCGCAGACTGGGTCATCCCCGTGTCGGGGCCACCGATCGCGGACGGCGCCGTGGAGATCGACGAGGGCGGGCGCATCTCCCGCGTGGGCCCCGCGGCGGAGCTCGGCCGTGGGGAGCGGTTCGAGGGCTGCGCGATCGTGCCCGGGCTCGTGAACGCGCACTCGCATCTGGAGTACGCGTCGTACGGCGGCTTCGGCGACGGCCTCTCGTTCGGGCCGTGGGTGTCGGTTCACGTGCAGCGCAAGGATCGCCTCGACCTGGACGAGATGACCGACATCGCGCGGGCCGGCGCGGCCGAGTGCCTGCGGTCGGGCGTGACGACGGTGGGCGACGCGAGCTACGCGGGCGCGGCGGCGGTCGCCTGTGCCGATCTCGGCCTGCGGGCGATCGTCTACCTCGAGGTGTTCGGAGCCCCCGACGCGATCGAGCAGCGCTTCATGCCGACCCGCGACCGCGTCGCCTCGTCGTTCTCCGAGCGGGTCAGGCTCGGGATCTCGCCGCACGCCCCGTACACGACGACGATGGAGCTCTACGCGGCCTGCCGCGAGCTCGGCCTACCGATGGCCACGCACCTGTCCGAGAGCGAGGACGAGGCCGCCTACCTGCGCGACGGAAGCGGCCCCTGGGCCGGGTTCGCGCTGCTGATCCCGCCGCTCGGGACGAGCGGGATCCGGGGCCTCGCCGAGCGCGGACTGCTCGACCCGCGGCTCGTCGCCGCCCACTGCGTCACGGTCGACGAGGAGGAGATCGAGATCCTGCGCGCGCACGACGTGGCGGTCGCGCACTGCCCGCGCTCGAACGCCGTCCTCGGCTGCGGCACCGCGCCCCTTCGCGCGCTCGCCGACGCCGGCGTCCGTGTCGGCATCGGCACCGACAGCCCGAACTCGGCCGTGTCGTTCGACATGTTCGAGGAGGTTCGTCTCGCGCTCTTCGGCTCGCGCGCGCGCGAGCGCGACGCGACGAGCCTCTCACCGTCGGCGGCCCTCGAGCTGGCGACGCTCGGCGGCGCCCGCGCGCTCGGCCTCGAGGCGGAGATCGGATCGCTCGAGCCGGGGAAGCACGCGGATCTCGCGGTCGTGGAGCTGCACGAGACGGGGTTCTGGCCGGTGGAGGATCCGGCGGCCGCGGTCGTGCTCGCCGGCTCACCCGGCCTCGTCGCCGCTACCTTTGTAGGTGGCGTCGAGCGTCACCGGAAAGGAAACTCGGAATGGCCCGATTTGAGAAGCAGAGCCCGAAGGGCCAGAAGCCGAATGCTGGCGTGAAGCCGGCGGCGCGCGTGGCGAAGGCCAGCTCCGACACGGCTCCTTCCCCGAAGCCCGCTCCGGCGAAGCGCCCCCAGAAGCCGCAGTCGTACGAGGACACGATGTTCTTCAGCCGCCTGCGCAGGCATGCGCGCTGGATGTTCGTCTTCCTCGCGATCATCCTCGGCGGCGGGCTCGTCATCGCGGGTGTCGGGGCGGGCGGCGTCGGCGTGCTCGACGTCTTCCGCGACAGCGGCGGCGGCGAGGCGGCGTCCGTCTCGTCCGCGCGCAAGAAGACCGAGAAGGACCCGAAGGACGTGGAGGCGTGGCGCGATCTCGCGGTCGCCTACCAGACGGACGGCAGGTTCACGGAGGCGACGAGCGCGCTCCAGACGGCGTCGGCGCTGCGACCGAAGAACCCAGACATCCTCCGCGAGCTTGCGACCGCCCAACAGGCCGAGGCGACGGACAAGCAGCGCGAGGCGCAGCTCGCCGCGTACCAGGGTGGGTTCGCCGCACCGACCGACCCGGCCGGCGGCTTCACGGTCAAGGGCGTCAACGTCCTCAAGCCCGACAGGATCCAGGCAGCCGTCGCGGCCCGGTTCAACGAGCGCGCCAACGAGGCGTACGCCGCCGCGTCCGCGGCGCTGTCGGGCTCGATCGCCACCTACAGGAAGATCGTGGCGCTGACGCCCGAGGATCCGAACGTGCAGCTCGAGCTGGCGCAGGCCGCGGAGGGCGCGGGCGACTCGGCGACAGCGATCGCGGCCTACGAGCAGTTCCTGAAGCTCGCCCCCGACGACTCGAGCGCACCCCTCGTCAAGGACCGGCTGAAGACGCTGAAGCCGAAGCCGGCGCCCAAGGACGAGTAGCGCTCGCCGGCGTCGGTTCCGCAGCCGCCCAGCCGAGAATCCGGTTAGACTCGCTCGGGATGACTCGCCTGCTCCGTGTCCGGCGTCGCGTCGTGCTCGCGGCTGCGGTCGTACTCGGCGCCTTCGCGGCGGCGGGCTGCGGATCCGTCGGCTACCTGAAGTCCGGCAACACGACGAAGGGCAAGGAGCTGTACATCCAGTCGTGCGGCGGCTGTCACGTCCTCCAGGACGCGGGGACGACCGGGATCTCCGGGCCGAACCTCGACGCCGCCTTCTTCCAGTTCCGCCAGGAGGTGGACGCCGACGATGCGGCCGACACGATCCGGCAGGTCGTGCGCGGGCAGATCGCCTATCCGATCGTCGACCCTTCGACGGACGCGCCCGGCATGCCCGCCGACATCGTCACCGGCGAGGACGCCGACGACGTCGCCGCCTACGTGGCGAGCGTGGCCGGGACCGGGGATACCGCCGACACCACAGGGAAGACCGACGGGGCCGTCGCGACGTCCGGCGAGGACGTCTTCGCGCAGAACTGCGCGGGCTGCCACACGCTTGCGGCCGCTGACGCGTCGGGGACGACGGCGCCGAACCTCGACGACTCGGCGCCGCTCGCGAAGGACGCAGTGGCGACGAAGGTGAAGAACGGCGGCGGCGGCATGCCGGCCTTCGAGGGCCAGCTCAGCGTCGACCAGATCGACGCAGTCGCGGCCTTCGTCGCCGAGTCGGCCGGCAAGGGCTGACCGGGCCAGCCGCCCTCCTTCGACCGGTGGTCGCGACTCCCGTCGATCCGGGGGCCGCGCGGGTCCCGTCGATCCGGGGGCCGCGCGGCGCCTCTAGGTCGCCGGGACGGCGACGGTGTCCGACATCGGCCTGCGATCGAGGTCGACGACGACGTGCGTGAGCGGGAGCTCGAATCGCTCCTGCACCCGATGCGTGACGCCGCGCTCGAGCCAGCTCGATCGCCCCTCGGGATGGGTCGAGAGCACGATCTCGTCGGCGGCGAACGTCCGCAGGGCGTCCTCGATCGCCTGAACGGGATCGGCGTCGCCGATCTGCCCGTCGGCGACGATGCCGACGCCGCGCAGCCACGAGAGGCTCGACGAGAGCCGGTCGGCCGCTGCGGCCCGGGCGCCGTCCTCGTCCGACACCCAGGTCCGGAGACGCGTGTTGAGCGCCGGCGCGACCACGTGCACGCGGCCGCCCGCCCCGGTGCGGGCACGGACGACCGAGAGCAGCTCCTCGCCTCCGACCGTCTCGTTCGCGACGACGAGGACGCGACGGATGCCGTCGCCGGCCGGCGTCACCCGCATCCGCTCTCGCTCCTTGAGCCCTCCGCGGATCGCGTGGCCGGCGACGCCGGCAAGCGCGAGGAAGACGCCAAGGCCGAGCCACGTGTTGATCCAGGAGCCGAGCGCGATGAGCGCGAAGGCCCCGAGCGTCAGGAGCACCAACTGGAAGGCTGCGCCTTCGTCGCGGAGCGGATTCTTCATCCTTCCTCCTCTCTGGGAGAAGGATTGCACACGCGGTGTCTCGGGAACGTGTCGGCGCCGTTACGGCTTCGTTGCGAAGGACGGCCGGCCTGCGCTGCGTCGGGAGCCGCTAGATGAGATACACCGTGACGTAGACGACGATCCACATGATGTCGACGAAGTGCCAGTAGATGGCCGGGATCTCGACCCCGTGGTAGTGCTCGGGTGAGAAGTGCCCACGGAAGGCGCGGACGGCGGCGACGACGAGGATCGCGAGACCGAAGAACACGTGCGCGCCGTGCAGGCCGGTGAGGCCGAAGAAGGCCGATGCAAACGCGCCGTCGCCGGTGTTGAAGCCGATGTGCGCGTACTCGATGGCCTGGGTGAGCAGGAAGGCGAGCCCGAGCAGGATCGTCGCGACGAGGCCCGCCTGCAGCCCGCGCCGGTGCCCGCGCCGGATCGACTGGGTCGCCCAGTGGATCGTGAAGCTCGACGTGACCAGGATCAGCGTGTTGATCAGCGCGACGAAGACGGGGAAGTGGTAGGGCTCCGGCGGCCACGTCGCAGGGGCGTCCTCGTTGACGACGCGCACGAAGAAGTAGGCGGCGAAGAAGCTGCCGAAGAGCATCGCCTCGGAGGCGATGAAGAGCAGCATCCCGAGCACGGTCGGGTTGAAT
>VGCB01000032.1 GCA_016870235.1 Actinomycetota bacterium
TACCGGCCGTCAACACCAACCGGCCCCCCATATCGTCTTCAGCCAGACGCGTTGTTGTCCACCCTGATGCAGCCAACCGGCACGGCGAAGCCGTCGCCGCTTCAGGGGGTCCTGGCGACGCATCCCGTCCTGCGCCGTTCCGGTTTCTCTCGCGTCTGGTACGCCGGTCCCTCACCCACCAGACCCGAGAGAAACCGGAAGAGCTACAGCGGGATGTTGCCGTGCTTGCGCTTGGGGCTCGGCTCGCGCTTCGTCAGCGAGGTCTCGAGCGCCGAGATCAGCACCGGGCGGGTGCGCCGCGGCAGGATCACGTCGTCGACGTAGCCGCGCTCGGCCGCGGTGTACGGGTTCGCGAACCGCTCCTTGTAGTCGGCGATCAGCTCGGCGCGGCGCGCCTCCGGGTCGTCCGACTCGGAGAGCTCGTGGCGGAAGACGATGTTGACGGCTCCGTCCGGGCCCATCACGGCGACCTCGGCGGTCGGCCAGGCGACGTTGAAGTCGGCGCGGATGTGCTTGGAGCTCATCACGTCGTACGCGCCGCCGTAGGCCTTGCGCGTGATCACGGTCAGCTTCGGCACGGTCGCCTCGGCGAACGCGTAGAGGAGCTTGGCGCCGTGGCGGATGATCCCGCCCCACTCCTGCGCCGTCCCGGGGAGGAAGCCCGGGACGTCGACGAAGGTGACGAGCGGCACGTTGAACGCGTCACAGGTGCGGACGAAGCGCGCGGCCTTGACCGAGGCGTCGATGTCGAGCACGCCCGCGAGAGCGCCCGGCTGGTTGCCGACGACGCCGATCGCATGACCGCCGAGCCGCGCGAACCCGCAGACGATGTTCTCCGCGTAGTGCGGCTGCACCTCCAGGAAGAACCCGTCGTCGACCACCGCGTGGATCACCGACTTCATGTCGTACGGCTTGTTCGGCGAGTCGGGGATGAAGGTGTCGAGCTCGGGGGCCTCGCGGTCGACAGGGTCGGTCGGCGCCGCGTACGGCGGCACCTCGAGGTTGTTCTGCGGGAGGAAGGAGAGCAGGTAGCGGGCGTCCTCGATCACCGCCTCCTCGTCCGGCGCGGTGAAGTGCGCGACACCCGACTTCGTCGCGTGCGCGGTCGCGCCGCCGAGCTCCTCCTGCGTCACCTCCTCGCCGGTGACCGTCTTCACGACGTCGGGGCCGGTGATGAACATGTACGAGGTGCCCTCGGTCATCAGCACGAAGTCGGTGATCGCGGGCGAGTAGACGGCACCGCCCGCGCACGGGCCCATGATCAGGCTGATCTGAGGGACGACACCGGATGCCTGCACGTTGCGCCAGAAGATCTCCGCGTAGCCGGCGAGCGAGACGACGCCCTCCTGGATGCGGGCGCCGCCGGAGTCGTTGATCCCGATCACGGGGCAGCCGTACGTGACGGCCATGTCCATCACCTTGCAGATCTTCTCCGCGAACACCTCGGAGAGCGAGCCGCCGAAGACCGTGAAGTCCTGCGAGAAGACGAACACCTTGCGGCCGAAGACGGTGCCGTAGCCGGTGACGACGGCGTCGCCCCAGGGACGCTTCTCGGCCATCCCGAACTCGGTCTCGCGGTGCCGGACGAACCGGTCGAGCTCGACGAACGAGCCCGGGTCGAGGAGCTTCTCGACGCGCTCGCGCGCGAGCAGCTTGCCGCGCTCGCGTTGCCTGGCGACGGCGTTCTCGCCCGCCGCGTTCGCCGCCTCCTCCCCGAGCTCGGCGAGCCAGGCGAGCTTCGCCTCGGTCGTGTCATGTCGCGTCGACATGGAGGGAGAGCCTAGACGAACCCCCCTTCCGCGAGCGGCAGTGCCCGGCGGCGATCCCGATGACGGCGGCGGGCCAGAGCCGCCGCTCGAGGAGCGCCAGGCACGCAAGAGTGAGCCCCGAGGCGGGGACGAACGCCGCCACACCGGCGGAGACGGCGGGGAACGTGATCTCGGCGAGGCCAGCGTACGCGAGCGCCACGCCGGCGAGCACGAGGACGTGCATGCGAGCTCTCGACTGCGCCGAGGTCGTCATGCGCCGGGGGTCGCCAGTCGGCCGTCCAGTTGACTCCCACGTCCCGGTTTTTTCCAACGGGCGTGGTAGCGTCGCGCGCATGGATGTCGCGCTCGACCGCTCCGCGACCTGGCCCTACGAGGGCGGCCAGCCCGGCCGGTTCTCCTACGCCCGCGCGGACAATCCGACCTGTGCCGCGGTCGAGGAGGAGCTCGGGCGCCTCGAGGGAGGAAAGGCGCTCCTCTTCCCGTCCGGGATGGGCGCCGTGACGACGGTGATCCTGGCGCTCATGCAGCCGGGCCAGACGGTCGCGCTGGCCCAGGGCGCGTACTACGGCCACCGGGCGCTCGTCGACCGCCTCGCCCGCTGGGGGGTCGCGGTCGAGGAGTTCGACCAGACGGTCCCACCGCCCGCGGGCGCCGACCTGATCCTGCTCGAGGCCCCGGCGAACCCGCTCCTCTCGGTGCCCGACTTCGAGGCCGCCGCCGCCCATCCGGCCGTCGTCGTCTGCGACTCGACCGTCGCCTCGCCGCTTCGCGTCCGCCCACTCGAGCACGGCTGCGACGTCGCACTGCACAGCGCCACGAAGATCCTCGGCGGCCACGACGACCTCCTCGCCGGCGTCGCGGCCACGCGTGACGATGCCCTTTACGCGCGCATCCGCGAGATCCGCCAGTTCGCCGGGATCATCGCCTCGCCCGACACGGCCTGGCTGCTCCATCGCGGGCTCAAGACCTATCCGCTCCGGCTCGAGCGGCAGGAGGCGACGGCCCGCGTCCTCGTCGAGCGGCTTGGCGCGCACCCGGCCGTGCACACGGTCCGCTATCCGGGCTTCTCGTTCCTGATCTCCTTCGACGTCGCCGACGCCGCCGCCGCGCTGCGCGTCGAAACGGCGCTCGAGACCGTCGAGAACGCGACCAGCCTGGGCGGTGTCCGCTCCAAGCTCGAGTCGCGTCACCGCTGGGAGGGCGACCGCATCCCGACCGGGCTCCTGCGACTGTCGGTCGGGCTCGAGGAACCTGAAGCGCTGTGGGCGGACTTGGAACAGGCGCTCACGCGGGCCTGACGGGACACTGGCCGAACGTGACACGCGACGAGAGGATGCGCGCCCTCGACCCGCGCCGGGTCGTCCGGTGAGCCGGGCGTAACGTCTGCGACGGTCGCGCTACCGTAGGAGCATGCTCTTCCAGCGAAAGCCACTCACGATCCCGTCTGCGGACGATGCCCTCCCGGGCCGCGAGACGCCGATCCTCACCGGCGGCACGCACCTCGTCCTGGGCACCCCGCTCCTGCCGCCGTTCCCCGACGGGCTCGATCGGCTCGTCGTCGGCATGGGCTGCTTCTGGGGCGCCGAGCGCAAGTTCTGGCAGGCGCCGGGCGTCTGGACGACCGCGGTCGGCTACGCCGGCGGCCACACACCGAACCCGACGTACGAGGAGGTCTGCTCGGGCGGTACCGGCCACACCGAGGTCGTCCTCGCCGTCTTCGACCCGGCGCAGACCACGCTGGGCGAGATGCTGCGCGTCTTCTGGGAGAACCACGACCCGACGCAGGGGATGCGGCAGGGGAACGACGTCGGCACGCAGTACCGGTCGGCGATCTACTGGGCGACGCCCGAGCAGCGCGACGCCGCGATCGCCTCGCGCGACGCGTTCCAGCGCGAGCTCCGCGGCGCCGGCTACGGCGCGATCTCGACCGAGATCGCGGAGGCAGGGCCGTTCTACTACGCCGAGGACTACCACCAGCAGTACCTGGCGCGGAACCCGAACGGCTACTGCGGGCTCGGCGGCACGGGCGTCAGCTGCCCGGTCGGTCTCGGGACGTCGATCGCGACGAACTAAAGCTCTCTGCCTCCTTCTGCATCAGATGCAAGTGCTAGCCTCTGATGGATGACGAGACGAACGACGCTCGCGGCGGACGCTGACGATCTGGCGGTGCTCGAAACCGAGGCGGAGAGCCGTGGCGTCTCACTCGCTCAGGTTCTGCGCGAGATCGTGGCACGTGAAGCCGATGCCCTGCGAGCATCGCGGAAGCCGCGCTTCGGCCTCGGACGCAGCGGAGGCGCGGGCATCGCGCGGCGTTCCGTGGACGACGAGGACGCGCCGGCTCGGTCTGCACGACCCCGCTGACGTGGCGCTCGTGTGCGACACGGGCCCGCTGCTCGCGCTTCTCGATGCCGACGACCCTCATCACGAGGCGTGCGTGGCGATGGTGGAAGAGGTCGCCGAAGACATCCTGATTCCGGCCCCCGTTCTCGTGGAGCTCGACTACTGGGTCCGAAAGGCGCTCGACGTCGCGATCTGGCAGATGTTCGTCGAGGACGTCGTCCGTGGCGCGTACCGCGTCTTGGCGACGACGAGCGCCGACCTCCTCCGCGCAGCCCACCTCGAGGATCAGTACGCATCGCTTCGTCTGGGCTTCGTCGACGCGGCCGTGATCGCCCAATGCGAGCGTCTGGGCGAGACCCGCGTCGCGACGCTGGATCGGCGCCACTTCGGCGTCGTGCGACCCGCACACTGCGAGACCCTGACGCTCCTTCCGTCGGCTCGATGACGCTTGCGATCGTCCTCGCTGCCGTGGGCGCCGTGCTCGTCGCCTACCTCCTCTACCTCTACAACCGGCTCGTCCGGTTGCGGAACGAGGTCGACACCGGCTGGTCGAACATCGACGTCACGCTCAAGCGCCGCACCGATCTGATTCCCAACCTCGTCGAGGCGGTCAAGGGGTACGCGGCGCACGAGCGCGAGGTACTGCAGAACGTGACCGAGGCGCGCGCCGCGCTCCAGGCGGCGCAGACGCCGATTGCCGCCGCGGCCGCCGACGACCTCCTCGGGCTCGCGCTCGACCGGCTCTTCGCCGTCGCCGAGGCCTATCCCGACCTGAAGGCGTCCGAGAACTTCCTCCACCTGCAGGAGGAGCTCGTCGACACCGAGAACAAGATCGCGGCCGCACGCCGCTACTACAACCAGACCGTGATGGTCTCCAACAACGCCGTCCAGACCTTCCCCGCGCTCCTCTTCGCGGGGGCGCTCGGCTTCCGCGCCCGCGAGTTCTTCGAGGCGAGCGAGGAGGACAGGCAGGCGATCCAGGTGACCTTCGACCGGACGACGGCGTGACGCTGCAGCAGCAGATCAGGGCGAACCGACTGCGCTCGGCGTTCGTGGTGCTCCTGTTCGTGCTCCTGATCGCCGCGGTCGGCGCGGCGATCGCGTTCGGCGTCGACCGCTCCCTTGGAGTCGGCGTCGTGGCGGCAGGTCTTGCCTACGGCGTCATCTCGCTCCTCTCCTCTCGGCGCATGGTGACATCGCTTGCGCACGCGACCCCCGTCGCCTCGAAGGCGGACGATCCGGAGCTCTTCCGGATGGTCGAGACGGTCTCGATCGCCGCGGGTCTCGCGAAGCCGCCGCAGATCTGGGTCATCGACGACCCTGCCCCGAACGCGCTCGCGAGCGGCCTGCGCCCGGACACGAGCCTCGTCGCCGTGACCACCGGACTGCGCCGGCTGATGTCGCGCCGCGAGCTCGAGGCGGTGATCGCGCACGAGGTCGCGCACATCCGCAACCGCGACACCCGGCTGATGACGATGGCCGCCGTGCTAGTGGGCGTGATCGCGATGATCTGCGACATCGCCTTCCGGATGGCGCTCTCCGGCCGCGGACGGCGCGATCAGAGCCCGGTCAGCGTGATCCCGGTGATCATCGCGCTCGTGCTGGCGCCGATCGCGGCGGTGATGCTGCAGATGGCGCTCTCTCGGCGCCGCGAGTTCCTTGCCGACGCGAGCGCCGCCGCGATGCTGAACGACGCCGAGGCGATGGCGCTCGCGCTTCGCAAGCTCCAGCTCGATCAGCAGACGCTCCACTACGCCGACCACGCGATCGCGCACCTCTTCATCGAGTCGCCCGTGCATCGCATCCGTGGCGTCGGCGAGCTCCTCGGCTCGCTCTTCCAGACCCACCCGCCGCTCGACGAGCGCATTCGCCGTCTCGAGGAGGCGGGCGGATTCCGGCTCGGCTGAGGCGTGGTTTTTCGTCCCTCCTCGACGAGCCCGCGGCGCCGGCGATCGAGCAGGCAATCGGCCGAGATCCGGTTCGCCTCGTCTCGGCCGCGACCCTGGTGGAGGCGGGGATCGTCGTCGAGGCGCGACTTGGTCCCGAAGGTGCGCGCTCGCTCGATCGTGCGATCGAGGCGATGGACGCGACGATCGTCGCCGTCGACGCCGACCAGGCGCGCGAAGCGCGGCTCGCCTGGAGCGACTACGGCAAGGGACGGCATCCTGCCGGCCTGAGCGACGGCGACTGCTTCACCTTCGCGCTCGCATCGATCGAGGGCGAGGCGGTGCTCTCGACTGGAGCCGAGTTCGCCCGAGCCGGGCTCGCGGTCGTGCCCCTCGAGGACGGTGCTTGACCGGACGCCCGCCACGCTGCAGAGATCACGTGCGCGCTGAGTCGCCTTTGCGCAGGTCGCGGTACATGAAGGTCGTGCTGGAGAAGGCGCCGTCGGGCATCAGCGCAAAGTCGGGAACGGGGCCGACGCGGATCCAGCCGAGCCGCTCGTAGAGACGCTCGGCGTCGCCGCCGGTGACGGCGTCGAGGACGAGCACCGGCCGGTCGATCTCGACCGCGGTGGCCTCAGCCGCTCGCACGAGGGCCTCGCCGAGGCCGCGCCGCCGCATCCGGCGATGCACGAGCATCTTCGCGAGATCGGCGAGATGCGGCTGGTTCTCGAAACCCGCCGGGACGAGCTGCACGGTGCCGCAGATCCCCTCGGCGTCCTCGGCGACCAGCAGCACTCGCTCGCCGGCCTCGACGTCCCGCGCCACGAGACGCCAGAACGCAACCGCACGCTCACGCGCGAGCGGCAGCATGAACCCGACCCCGGCCCCGCCCTCGACGCAGTCGATCAGCACGTCGGAGAGCCCTCCGACCTGGGCTTCATCGAGCTTCTCGACCCGGCGGATCGACCACGGGTCGCTCACACGTCGGTCTCCTGCGCTCTCACGCTGGCAGCAGCCGAGGTCGTGACGCCCGCGCCGCCGGCGATGCGCAGGGCAAGCCACACCGGGATCACCGAGACCGCGATCACCGCGAGCGCGACGACGTTCACGATCGGCAGCTCCGCCGGCCGTGCGAGCGCCGCGAAGATCCAGATCGGCAACGTCTGCTGCGCCCCGGAGGTGAAGATCGTGACGACCACCTCGTCGAAGGAGAGCGCGAACGAGAGTAGGGCCGCGGCGAGGAGCGCGCTCCTCATCTGCGGAAGCATGACGTAACGGAACGTCTGCCAGCTGTCGGCGCCGAGGTCGGCCGAGGCCTCGTCGAGCGACCCCGAAGTGCGGCGGAGGCGCGCGACCGCGTTGTTGTACACGACCACGACGCAGAAGGTCGCGTGACCGACGATGATCGTGCCGAGACCGAACGTGAATCCGAGCGGACCGAGCACGTCCACGATCGTCGCCTGCAGCGCGAGGCCCGTGACGATCCCTGGCAACGCGATCGGGAGGATGACCGCAAAGGTGATCACCTCGCGACCGAAGAAGCGGTAGCGCGACACCGCCATCGCCGCGAGGGTGCCGAGGACGAGCGCGATCGCGGTCGCGCCGAGGGCCGCGAGCACGGAGAGGAGCAGCGCGTCGCGGACGCCCTCGTCGTGGAACGCGACCGAGAACCACCGGGTCGAGTACCGCTCGATCGGCCACTTCTGCGTCACGTTGCGGTTGAACGCGTAGAGCCCGATCACGATCAACGGCCCGTAGATGAAGACGAGCGTCAATCCCGTGCCGGCGCGGAGGAGGAGGCGGGTGAGGCGGCGCTGATCCTCTTCAGCCCGAGGGGCACCTACGACGAGGCGACGGAGTTCATCGACCGGATCACCGGCGCGATCGACAAGGTGGGAGACCGGCACGCCGACCTCTACGTCGGCCAGGCGGGCTCCGCGTCGACCGGGAAGGCGCTCGACGAGATGTTCGGGTCGCAGCTGGCGCGCGCGGGAATCATCTCGATCCCGCTGACGCTCGTCATCCTGCTCCTCGTGTTCGGCTCGTTCGTCGGCGCGTTGGTTCCGCTCGTCCTCGCTCTCACCTCGGTGGCCGCGACGATAGGGCTCGTCGCCCTGCCGAGCCACATCATCCCGATGGACCAGGCGATCTCCGAGGTGATCCTGCTGATCGGCCTCGCCGTCGGGGTCGACTACTCGCTGTTCTACATCCGCCGCGAGCGCGACGAGCGCAAGGCGGGACGCGACACGGACGCCGCACTCGAGGCAGCTGCCGCCACCTCGGGGCGGGCCGTGCTGATCTCCGGGTTCACGGTCATGATCGCGATGGCCGGGATGTTCCTCTCCGGCGACAAGACGTTCGTCTCATTCGCGGTCGGCACGATGATGGTCGTCGCGGTCGCGATGGTCGGCTCGCTGACCGTCCTCCCCGCCGTCCTCTCCAAGCTCGGCGATCGGATCGACCGCGGGCGCGTCCCGTTCGTCGGCCGCCGGCTCGCCAGGACGCGCGGCGAGAGCCGCCTCTGGGGCTTCGTGCTCGGCCACGTCCTGCGGCGCCCCGTCGTCGCGGCCGTCGCCTCCGCGGCGGTGCTCGTCGCCCTCGCGGTGCCGGCCCTCGGCCTCCACACCGCCACCTCCGGCCTCGACTCGCTGCCGAAGTCGCTGCCCGAGGTGCAGTCGCTGAACCGCCTCGACGAGGCGTTCCCGGGCGGCGCCGAGCCTGCCGTGGTCGCGATCAAGGGCAACGCCGACGACCCGGCCGTCCGGAAGGCCGTCGCCGATCTCAAGGACGCGGCGCTCGCCTCGGGGAAGGCGCTCAAGCCGGTCACGATCGAGACCGCTCCCGGCGGCACGTCGATCCGTGTGCTGATCCCGCTCGTCGGCTCCGGCACGGACGACGTCTCGAACGACGCCCTCGCGACCCTGCGCAAGGAGATCATCCCCAGCACGATCGGCGCGGTCGCGGGCGTCGAGGTCGCGGTCACCGGCGACACGGCCGCGTCGCACGACTGGACGGCGATGATGAAGTCGAAGGCGCCGATCGTGTTCGGCTTCGTCCTCCTCTTCGCGTTCGTGCTCCTGCTCGTCTCGTTCCGGTCGATCGTGGTCGCGGCGAAGGCGATCGTGCTCAACCTCCTCTCGGTCGCGGCCGCCTACGGCGTCGTCGTGATGCTCTTCCAGTGGGGCTGGGCTGCCGACGTCCTCGACTTCCAGCAGACGGGCGGGATCGCCGCCTGGCTGCCGATGTTCCTGTTCGTGATCCTGTTCGGGCTCTCGATGGACTACCACGTGTTCATCTTGAGCCGGATCCGCGAGTACTTCGACCGCGGCCTCGACACCGAGCAGGCGGTCGCGAAGGGCATCCGCTCGACCGCCAGCGTCGTGACCAGCGCCGCGGTCGTGATGGTGTTCGTGTTCGCGGTGTTCGCGACGATGCCGCTCGTCGACATGAAGCAGATGGGGATCGGGCTCGCCGCCGCGATCCTGATCGACGCCACGATCGTGCGCGCGGTGCTGCTGCCGGCGACGATGAAGCTCCTCGGCCGCTGGAACTGGTACCTGCCGGCATGGCTCGGCTGGCTGCCGCAGCTCGAGCACGAGCGGAGCGCCGAGCCCGAGCCGGCCCGCAGCTAGGTGCCGGGATCCGACGTGCGAGAGGGGCGGCCTGCGGGCCGCCCCTCTCGCGCCGGTCCGCGTACGATGGACGGCGCGCCGGAGTAGCTCAGCTGGCAGAGCACTCGCCTTGTAAGCGAGCGGTCGAGGGTTCGAGCCCCTCCTCCGGCTTGATTGAGCGAGTCTGTCGACGTCTCGCCCCTCTGCCCCCGTCTGGCTTCAGCCAGACGGCTCCCATCCGGCGCTGCAGCCCAGGGAGATCAGGAGCGCTCGTGCCCGTCTGGCTCGCGGAGGTGGAGGCGGTCGCCGCCGCCGCGGAAGACGCCGATCTCGGTCCGGCCGGCGACTGCCGGGATCCCGAACTCGCGCTCGGCGCACGGGCCGCAGAACGGCACGAGCTCGCCGCCACCCGACACCCAGTGCGTCCACTTCCCGGCGCGCGCCTGCTGGACGGGCGCCACGCGCCCGCAACCAGCGCACCGCACGTCGGCGCGCACCGATCCCTCGTCGTTCGACGTCACTCGTTCGGCTCCCCCACCGGATCCCCGCGACGCCCCAATCGCCGCTCCTGGCCTCATCATCGTGGCCGCGACCCGGTCGGTCAAGACAGGCTGCGAGGCCGGCGCCTGGTCGTCGACGCAACGTGCAAGACCTGACCCCGGGTCAGACCCCGGGTCAGGTCTTGCACGTTGCACGTTGGGCTGGGTCCGAGGCCGGAGGCCGAGCGCGATCCACCGAGAAGGACGGTGTTCGCGAGGCGTGCGCTCCCTGCGTACCCTGATCGGCGCAGGGATGATGGGCTGATCGGTCGTACGCGACGACCGGCCAGGGGCCGTCCTCCCACGCTGGGGAGAAGCGAGCGGCAAAGGGAGCGGACGACGTGAGAGGAAGAAGTGTTCTCGGCATCGCCATCGTGGCGACGGCCGTGGCGACAGCGGCGGGGGCGCCTGCCGGAACGACGGCGCCCGGAGCGCGCCCGACGGCCGGCGCGGTGGTCGTGAACGAGTACAACGCGCGGAACGTCGGTTCCGGACGCGACTTCTTCGAGCTGCTGGTCACCGGTGACGGCCTCGACCTGCGCGGGCTGCGGATCAGCGACAACGAGCTCGTCGACGGCGCCCTGAACGGCGGTGAGTCGGTGTTCGTGCTCGGACAGGAGTCGTTCCTCGAGGACGTCCCGGCGGGCACCCTGATCGCCGTCTGGACGGATGCGACCGGCGTCACGCCTGACACGAGGATCGACCCTGCCGCCGGCGACCGCAGCCTCGTCCTCGCCCCGGGGACGGGCGTCGAGACGGGCCGCGACGGTCTCGCCGACCCGGTCGCGACCGGGCTCCAGACGGCCGGCGATGCGCTCTACGTCTATCTCCCGGGCGCCGACGGGACGAGCGCCGGCACCGACAACGTCTACCTCGACTTCGTCTCGTGGGAGGACGACCGCGCCGACCCGCCTCCCGGTTTGAGCGATCTCAACCTGCCGGACCCCGCC